>DAIEQP010000165.1 GCA_027347805.1 Ignavibacteria bacterium
CTATCCATTAAAGTTTTTTTAGATGCGCTTAAAAGGGAAAGACCAAAATCCAAGGAGGCTAAAATTGTATCCCCTGAGATACTAAGATCGTTTACGGTTTTCTTGCTTTTGTTTGTGTTATAGAAATCAACTATAAGATCAATCTTACCTGATTTCAGATCAAGAATATTTATGAATCCTTCTTTTGCTCCAAACCATATTTTCCCTTCAGCATCATTTATTATTGAAAAATATGATTGGCTTGCAAATCCATCTGCTTTTGAATACGAATTAATGCTGGTGTCAATAATTCCGGTTCTAAAAATTCCACCTGAAGTAGCAGCCCAGATATCATTACCTGAAACAACAACCGACCTTACTTCTTTAAGATCACTATATACTTTCCATGATCCGATTGATTGACCATTGATTATTACAGCAAATGAAAAAAGAATCAAAAAGATTTTTGATGCTTTCATGAATTCCTCATATGTTTTAGAAATCGTAGAAAGATTCAGCGCAAATTTACTATTTAATGTTTGATCACAAAGTAGAAATGTTCATGCAGGATATGTTTTATTGAAGGTTTTCATGAATTGGATCTCTGAACCATTTTTCTCATAAGTTCTAATTGCGTAACTGGAATATAATATTTTCCCAAATTTTCGTTATCCATTTTTTTCCCTCCATGAAAATCCGAACCTCCTGTTTCCAGCAGGCAGTACTGATTTACAATACCACGGTAAAACTGAATCTGGTTTTCATTATGACTAGGATGAATTACCTCAATTCCATCTACACCCGCATTAATTAATTTCATTAATAATTCTTCTTTCATAAAACCGGGATGAGCAATGAATGAAAGTCCGCCAGAATCGCTTATTAATTTTAATGCACTCTGAGGGGATACATGAATTTTTCGTTCAAACGCAGGCCCTCTGTCTCCAATAAATCTTTCGAATGCTTCCTGATAGTTTGCTACAATACCGAGATCGACCATTGTATATGCGATGTGAGGGCGGCCAACAGCAGAATTTTTTGCTTTCTCCATTACATCTTCAATAGAAATCTTTAAACCCAGATTTCTAAGTTTTTGAACCATCCTTCTTGCGCGATGAAATCTTTCATCTCGAAAAAAACTTAAGTATTTCTGAAGTTCCTCATTATTAACATCCATAAAATATGCAAGGATGTGAACCTCTTTATCATCAACATCAGTGCTTAATTCAAGTCCGGTTATTACCTCAACACCTAAGTCTCTCCCGCATTCGGAAGCTTCCGGAATTGCGTTAACACTGTCATGATCAGTAATAGCAATAACTGAAAGTCCATTACGATGAGCCATCTGAACAACCTCTGCCGGTGAATGAGCTCCATCAGAATAAGTTGTATGAGAATGAAGATCAGCTTTTAATTGTACCATCAAATAAATTTTTCTTTAAACTGTTCATAATCAAGAATTCTAAGTTTGGATCCTTCCATTTCAACCAAACCTTTTTTTGCAAACGAATGAAGTGTTCTTGAAATAGTTTCTCTTGAAGTACCGGCCATGTTAGCCAAATCTTGCTGTAGAGGAAGATTTTCAATTTCAACTTTGCCATGTTTAATTTTTCCAATATCATCGGCAAGCTGAAGAATTACAGTTGCTACTTTTCCTTCGGCATCTTTTACAGAAAGAGCTTTGATTTTCAAGTCGGCATTTCTTAATCGAGTTGTTAATTCCTGCAAAAGTGCAACAGAAACTTCGGGATGCTCATAAAGCAGTTTGAGAAAATCATTTCTCTGGATTAAAAACAGTTCGCTTTCTTCAATAGCTGTTACAGTTGCTGAACGGGTTAATCCATCCAGAATAGCCATTTCACCAAAAAAATCACTTTCACTTAATATTGTAAGAATTACTTCGCGGCCATCCCCGCTTGATCTGGTAACTTTCACTTTACCGGAAACAATAACAAAAAGGGCAGTGCCTGCTTCTTCCTCCATTAAAATTACATCCCCCTTTGTGTACATCTTTCTAGATCCTATCTGCTCAATTTTAGCCAGGGTATCCTTTGAAAGTTCTGTAAATATTGGTACGTAAGCCAAAAATTCTGATGAAGACATCGTTACCTCGAGATGTTAAAAAAAGTCAGAAGAATTGAATACAAGATAGTTTATTCGGAAGAAATGAACAATTTTTCTTTTATAATGAAATGAATAATTGTTTAGATTGAATCTTCCGACGTGAATATCTATATTTCGACCCGAAAATATAACCAAATGTATATCGGAGGAAATAGTAATGGCAGTAAAAGTAGGTATCAACGGATTCGGTAGAATAGGCAGACAAATAATTGGCGTTCTAGCCGAAAAAAATCTTCTTGGAAAAGAAGTAGAAGTTGTTGCGGTAGTAGATGTTAGTACCGACGCAAAATACTTTGCATATCAGCAAAAATACGATTCAGTTCATGGACGTTTTAAAGGTACAGTATCGAGCAAAAAGAGTGATGCTTCTTTAGAAACAGATGATATTCTGGTTGTTAATGGCGCAGAAACAAAATGTATCATGGCACAGAAAGATCCTTCACAATTACCATGGAAAGAACTTGGTGTTGATATTGTATTGGAAGCAACTGGATTATTTACTGATTCAGAAAAAGCTAAAGGTCACTTGGCAGCCGGTGCAAAGAAAGTTCTTATTACAGCTCCTGGTAAAGGCGATGTTAAAACAATCGTTATGGGTGTAAATGATGAAGAATATGATGGCGCAAAACATAATATCGTATCGAATGCATCATGCACTACAAACTGTTTAGCTCCAGTTGTTCACGTTCTTCTAAAAGAAGGAATTGGAATTGAAAGCGGTCTTATGACAACAATTCACTCTTATACAGCTACACAGAAAACAGTTGATGGTCCTTCAAAGAAAGATTGGAGAGGCGGACGTGCTGCTGCAATTAATATTATCCCGTCATCAACAGGTGCTGCAAAAGCAGTTGGCGAAGTTCTTCCTTCAACAAAAGGAAAATTAACAGGAATGTCTTTCCGCGTTCCAACAGCAGATGTTTCAGTAGTTGATTTAACTTTCCGTGCTACTAAAGATACTTCAATTGAAGAAATTGATGGTTTGATGAAGAAAGCATCTGAAACATACCTGAAAGGAATTTTAGGCTATGCTAATGAAGAAGTTGTTTCAACAGATTTTATTCATGATGAACGTTCTTCAATTTATGATTCACTTGCTACATTACAGAACAACCTTAAGGGCGAAAAAAGATTCTTTAAGATTGTTAGCTGGTACGACAACGAATGGGGTTATTCAAACCGCGTTGTTGATTTACTCTTGAAAATGGCAAAGTAATTAACAAATGATTTCAGCCAAGACGTCCTGCCCTTGGCGGGACGTCTTTTTTTTAATCCAAAATTTTTGGAGGTAACATGATAAAACTAAGTATTGATAATGTTGATCTAAAAGGCAAGCGTGTACTTGTCCGTGTGGATTTCAATGTGCCGCTTGATGAAAATTTACAGATTACTGATGATATAAGAATTACATCCGCATTGCCAACAATCAAAAAAATTATTGCTGAAGGTGGAAAATGTATTTTATGCAGCCATCTTGGAAGACCAAAAGGCGGTCCAAATCCAAAATATAGTTTGAAACCCGTCGCAGTTCGTCTCGGTGAACTTTTGGAAATGGACGTAAAGTTTGCACCTGATTGTGTTGGTGACCAGGTAAAAACAATTGTAAATTCGCTTAAAGATGGTGAAGTTCTTTTGCTTGAAAATTTACGCTTTCATGCAGAAGAAGAAAAGAATGTTCCTGAATTTGCTGCACAATTGGCAGAACTCGGTGATGTTTATATCAACGATGCATTTGGTTCTGCTCACCGTGCTCATGCTTCTACAGAAGGAGTAACAAAATACATTAAGGTTTGCGCTTCTGGTTATTTAATGCAGAAAGAATTGGATTATCTTGGTTCTGCTATTGCTAATCCTGTTCGCCCATTTACAGCGATTCTTGGCGGATCAAAAATTTCTGGTAAGATTGATGTTATTGAAAACCTTCTTCCTAAAGTTGATTATTTATTGATCGGCGGAGGAATGGCGTATACATTTTACAAAGCAATGGGATACGAAATTGGTTCATCATTATTAGAAGCAGAAAAAATTGATTTGGCAAAAGAAATGCTTGAAAAATTCAAATCATCTAAAGCAAAAGTTATTTTGCCAAAAGATAATGTTGTAGCACCTGAATTTAAAAATGAATCACCGGCTAACGTTGTTGATAGCGATAAAATTCCTGCTGACAAAATGGGCTTGGATATTGGTCCAAAAACAGTTGAAGAATTTGAAAAAGTTGTTCTTGAAAGCAAAACAATCGTTTGGAATGGCCCGATGGGTGTTTTTGAATTCGATAATTTTGCTACCGGGACAAATGCAATTGCTCAATCACTTGCAACTGCTACTGCTAATGGCGCTGTTACTATTATTGGCGGCGGAGATTCAGCAGCTGCTATCAGCAAAGCAAAACTTGATGATAAAGTATCTCACGTTTCAACAGGTGGCGGTGCTTCACTTGAATTTCTTGAAGGTAAAGTATTGCCTGGCGTTGCAGCATTGAACGATGCACAATAATTTGTTGTTATGTAATCAAGAAATTTAGAACAGGGCAAGAAACTAAATCATTCTTGCTCTTGTTCAATACTTACTTGATTTATTATTAATAAGGAAACAAAATGGGTTTAGATTCTCGCGATTATTACCGTCCTTCTGGTTTCGGTGGTTTTTCATTTTTCCCCCCAATGATTAAAAACCTTTTATTCATAAATATTGGTGTCTTTTTTATCCAATTAATTTCTGAAACAATAAGCTTTAATGGTATAAGCGGCGCTGCTTATCTTACTCATTATTTTGCGCTTAATCCTTTAACACCCGATGCGAACTTTCAAATCTGGCAGCTGCTTACTTATCAGTTCATGCACGGCGATTTTATGCATATCTTTTTTAATATGTTAATGCTGTGGATGTTTGGTAATGAAATTGAAAGTATAATGGGTTCGAAAAAATTCATTACATTTTATTTGGTTAGCGGAATAGGCGCAGGATTAGTCCAGTTATTATTGAGTCCGTTATTTTCTGAAGCTGCAGGATTTACAATTGGTGCTTCAGGTGCTGTCTACGGTGTAATGATTGCGTTTGCAATGTTTTTCCCTGATCGCTATATAATGTTTTATTTTCTGATACCTGTAAAAGCAAAATACTTAATTACATTTTTATTTATAATCGAATTCGTTTCTGTAAGGCAGCCGTCGCTTGTTGCTCATCTGGCGCATGTTGGAGGAGCTGTAACAGCATTTTTCTTCATTTTAATCGATCGCAAGAACGAATTTAATCTTAGACGAATCTTCGGGAACTTTAAAAAATCATCTTACGGCGAAAGCTCAAATAGTTTTGGACAATCATTTACAAGAAGACCTTCGCGAAATATCGATGTTGAAGAAGCAACATTTTATGATATCAACAATAAAAAGAATGAAGAAGAGATTACTCAGGAAATGATTGATAAAATTTTAGATAAAATATCACAAAATGGTTATCAGGGATTAACTGAACGTGAAAAGAAAATACTTTTTGAAGCAAGTAAAAGAAAGTAGGTGCATTTTATTTTTTGTTCTTGCTTTTCTTTTTGTCAATTGCCAAAAAAATAAAATTGATGATGATTTATTGGTCAGAGTCTATGTCGAGAATATTGTCTTTGAAGAATCACACCAGCAGAATACAATAGAATACACAAAACAAAAAGAAGAAATATTTAAGCGGAATAATATTTCACAAAAAGACTTTGAAGAAGCTATGATGAAAATGAAAGATGATAAAAATAGATGGGATGCTTTTTTTAAAAAA
>DAIEQP010000181.1 GCA_027347805.1 Ignavibacteria bacterium
GCGCCGCAAATTTCAAAACATTTTAGATCTCCGTTTTTTGAAAGCAATCCGCTTCCAACATTTGCGAAAGCAAGAATTGCTTTACCACCAACAATTTTCATCGATGTAAATATTGGTCCAGAATAGACAACCTTCTTTTCTCCATATGCAACTTTTTGCGCAGCAAGTGCTAATCTGTAGCCTACATCTTTCTTATTAACCGGATGAATATCATTGAACTGACCTATATCAATTGTAACCGCCATTCCTGTATTTGGAATGTTTAATGCTTTTAGCTGGCTTTCGCGAAAATATGCCCAATCATACTGAGTTGTTTCTTCATTCACTTCAACAAAGTTTGGAAGTTGAACATAAATAAATGGAAAATTACCCAGCTGCCAATTACTTCGCCAGTCGCTGATCAGCAATTTGAAAAGATCAAAGTGTTCAAAAGCTCGACTTGTATTCGATTCCCCTTGATACCAAAGCACTCCTTTGATTCTATAATTAATTATTGGTGCTATCATTCCATTAAATAAACCTGTTGGAATTTTTCCGGTAAACAAGCGGTCTTCAAGCGGTTCAACAACAGTTCCTATCTTGTATTTCCATTCACCTTCCAGATTTATTGTATCGTCCCCCGCGATAATGTAATATTGTTTTCCTGGTACAAATCCACCGTGACGAATATTGCTGATATCTCTAACAACAATTGTGTTAATACCTTCTTTAAGAATTTCAGATGGAATTCTATAATTTCTTGTAGCGTACTGCGAAGATGTTGATCCTACAAACTTTCCGTTTATGAATACTGAATCAAGATCAAAAATTCTTCCCAGATGCAGCAAAGCAGATTTTCCAACCATTCTGCTAGGAACACTAATTTCTTTTCTGAACCATACTACACCATTCATCTTACCAAGTTTTGTATCAGTCCAGTATTGCGGAAGATTCATCGTTTCCCAATCCGAGGTATTAATGGAAGGATCAGACCAAACATTCAGAGGATCTTTAAATCCCTGGTCAGTTTGTCGAATAAGTTTATACCAGTTTTTAACTCTCTCATCGTCCAGTTTGCTGATCTTTTCAATCAGGTTCGGGTCTTTAAATCGAATTGCATTTTCGTAGTATTTTGGAAACGATTTTATTGCCTCTTCACTAATCCATGCTTCTGCTGAAGAGCCTCCCAGGCTTGCGTTTATTAATCCAATTGGAATTTTGTATAGCTCATAGATTTTTTTTGCGAAGAAATATCCTGCCGCTGTAAAACTACGTACACTTTTAGGATCCGCACTTTGCCACTTGCCGAATTTGCAATCTTTTTGTCTGCCATTAAAATTAGAAGTTACGGGGACTGAAAAATGTCGTATAAATTTATTTTCTGAATTATTAATTTCATCTTGATAAATACTGCTTAACGATCCAACAGTCATTCCCATATTGGACTGTCCTGAACATACCCAAACATCACCAACCAGAATATCATTAATTGTAATGGAATTGCTTGCATCAATCTTCATAGTAAAAGGTCCGCCAGCTTTCAATTCCGAAAGAGTGGCTTCCCATTCACCGTTTGCATTTGTAATTGTATTATAAGTTGATCCAACGAATTGAATTGTTACTTTTTCATTAGCCGAAGCCCAGCCCCAAATTCTAACCCTTGCATCCCTTTGCAATATCATACCATCACTAATTAATTTGGGAAGTTTTACTTGAGCAAAAAGTCCAATGGAAAAAATAAATACCAGAGAAATAATTAATTTGAAGGGATTACAATATTGATTCATTCTTTTGATTTGATGATTAGTTTTCGATTTAGTTTAGGTAATTATGCATAACCAGCTCTTCTTTTTTGTTGTAAGCGTTAAGTCGTTTCTTAATTCAAGATTATCGAGTCAATATTTTTAGATGATTAAAGTGTTTTGATCTGTACTGATGAAGAGAAAGATTATATAATTGATTAATCACAAAGGTTAGTTGAAAATTTTTTTTACTCTGGAAGTTGCTTGTAACATAATTCGTTAGAAAAATTCGACTTATTTTTTCCGGTATAGAAATAGTCTGAGTTTTATACAGTAAAATATATTTGAACATTTGGAGTTTTTGCATTGGTCTCATTAACTTAATTAATCTTTTTCATAATATTCTTTTAATATTCACATCACCACAAATTGAGATAGTGTATGATTATTTCCCCATTTTTATTATGTGATCAAATAATCTATTATCAAAATCTAAATCATTAATAACATTCCCTCCCATTCAAATCTTAAAAAGAATTGCTTCAATTAACAACCAATTATTACTTTTAAATCACCAAATAGCGACAAAATTCAACCAGCAAAGATGATCTTTAACAAACTGAATTTATAAATGAATAAATTTTGCATAAGTTTTTGATGATGAGTTTTGATAAAACGAAATGATTCGTTAAAAAGAACAAGGTAGAGTTGAATTATTTCCGAATCAAAGATTTATACAAACAAAGAATAATTCAAACTCATTCATAAATTCATTTTATAATTTATAAACAAGGTGATTTGATGAGAAGACTAAACAAAATGTTTTTTTATTCTGCACTATGCATTTTATTAATAGCAACTAGTATTAAAGCGCAGCTAGAAACAAACGGCAGTTTTGAAAATTCTAAACTTGGAGTTGTTACTGGAAGTAATGTTAAGGGGTGGATTATTCAAACAGCTACCGAAATTACTTCTGCTCCAATCTTTGAAATTATTAATGATAATGCTATCCATGGAAATAATGCCATTAAAATTGTTGTTAATGGTATTGGTACAAATCAGTGGGATGTTCAATTAGTAGCTGATAGTATTCCTGTTAAAAAAGGTGTTACTTACAATTGTTCTGTTTGGGCAAAAACCGCTAAAGCATCTGCCCAAATTAATTTTACTGCTGGTTATTATTCTACTGGTGAGATAAAAGCAATAAGACCTGCTAATCTTACAACTTTTTGGCAGAAATTCTCGATGCAGTTTACCATAAATGAGGATCAAAAATTCATTCGCGCTCCCATTCATTTTAGCTATTCAACTAATCCTGGAAAAACTATTTATATAGATAATTTTCAGATTTCAGAAGTTGATCCAGGTAAAAAACCTGTTGTAGTTCAAGCTGAATCAGGCAAACTGGGTAGTAATTATTCATTGCTTTCGGATAATACAATAAAATACATATCTCCTAAAACAAATTATACTGGTCTTGCAAGTCCCGGAGACACCAGCAGAATAGCTACATATAATATTACATTCCCGGATTCCGGAACATATAATTTATTCGCACGTATTCGAGTGGGTGCAAATGGATTTAATGACGACAGCTTTTTCTATGCGAAAAACTTTGGTATAATGAAAGACACAGCAAGTGCTGATTGGTTTTTTATAAACGGTTTAGCAGCGGGCGGATTTGCAGATACTTCAGCAATTGTTGATGCACCCGGCGGATTAGGAAATAGTGTTTGGAAATGGGTGAATGTTAGTAAAAATAATTTTGCTGGCGGCGCCGGTGTAACATTGTCTGTCGGCACTGATAATCTGAATAAAACTTTTCAGATTGGAAGTCGTGAAGACGGATTAGATATTGATAAAATTGCATTTGGAAAAGCAAATTTACTCTTCTCTGTAAATTGTCTGGAAAATGGATTGCCTGGTAAAACAGTATTAAAAGCAGTTGATTCAACATTGATTTGGAAAGGTCCCGCAATTGCATCAGGACAGGCTAAATTTCTAGGAAACACCGAGGATCCGCCAAAAAATATTTACTCAAAATATTGGAATCAGATAACTCCCGGCAATGCCGGTAAATGGGCTTCAGTCGCTGGTTCAATTGATACAACAAAGTGGAACTGGAATACACTAGATGGCATTTACAATTATGCGCTCACGAACAAAATGATTTTTAAAGATCACACGCTAATCTGGGGCTCACAACAACCATCATGGATTAATGGACTTGATAAAACAGAGCAGGCAAAATACATTGAAGCCTGGATCAGAATGGTAGGGAAAAGATATCCGAAGATGGATATGGTGGATGTTGTGAATGAAGCATTACCTACACATAATCCACCCGATGGTAACAACGGGCGTGCAAATTATAAAGATGCGTTAGGTGGAAATGGAACAACTGGATATGATTGGGTAATATGGGCATTTGAAAAAGCAAGAAAATATCTTCCAAATGTAAAATTATTATTAAACGATTATGGAATTGTCAATGATAATTCTGCCACCAATTCATATCTCACAATTATTAATTTACTTAAGAGCAGAGGATTGATTGACGGAATTGGAGTTCAGGGTCACCGGTTTGAATTTGAAAGGGCAGATACAAACGTTTTAAAATCAAACCTAAGCAAACTTGGCGCCACCGGTTTACCGGTTTATATTTCAGAATTTGATTTGGGCAACCTTGATAACGCTGGAACCCCTGATGATGCACAGCAATTGTCACTTTATAAAAAAATATTCCCAATAATTTGGAAACACCCGGCGGTTAAAGGTATTACATTCTGGGGATACATCGATGGTCAGATGTGGCAAAGTACCTGCGGTTTGATTAGATCAGATTATACTTCAAGACCTGCGTTAACTTGGTTGATTGATTATGTAAAAAATAATCCTACAGATGTTAAAAATATTTCAAACAGTCTGCCGGCGAATTATGAATTACAGCAGAACTATCCAAACCCATTCAATCCAACAACAACAATAAATTATAGCATTGTAAAAGAGAGTAATGTTAGATTGGATATTTATGATATTCTTGGAAGACATGTTCAAACATTGGTAAATGGATCTCAGGCAACGGGTAAGTATAGTGTAGAATTGAATGCGGGTAATCTATCAAGCGGAATTTATTTCTATACACTTAGAGCTGGTGAATTTACAATGACAAAAAAGATGCTGTTAATGAAATAAAACAATTTGCGGTGAAAATAATTTGTTGAAAAAGAAAAAGGCTTCCAAAAATAAATTGGAAGCCTTTTTCTTGTACTAGACAACAAGATTAGAGAATTACCGACTTTTCTAAAAATATTTTTTACCACGTGTATATTATTATTTTATACTTCATTGATATCGTTTACACATTATTGATTACTCATTAAACAACTGTTGAAGCGTAGCTGCGAGATATCGTTTGCAATTCATCCAGGTATGACCACCCGGCACTATTAGTGATTGCAAGTTCAATCCCTTTCCTTTGAACATTTCAATATTCTGCTTAACACTTTCATACAGAAAATCCTCTGTACCAACACTGATCGTAAATAATTTCAATTGCTTGTTCATTAATTCTGGATTAGGCGACCAGTTCGTAAAGTTCTTTTTATACTCTTCTGTTGCTGTGTAAGGCGCATACGAACATACATAAGCAAACTTGTCCGTATTCGTTAAACCAATATTCAATGTTTGTCCTCCGCCAACTGAAAAACCAGCAACCGCACGGTTTTTACTATCGGTTAGCACTGGATAATTAGATTCAACGAACGGGATTATATCATTTACAACATCTTTTGTAAAATCGGGCATTGGTTTTGGTCTTACATTTCCATAAGGCATGACAATTATCATTGGCTTAGCTTTGCCTTGTGCAATCAAGTTATCAGCAATTAAATGTGCTTTGCCAACTTTTGTCCATGTTTCTTCTGTATCCGAGCCGCCATGAATTAAATATAGCACAGGATATTTTACTGATCCATTTACATCAAATCCTGGGGGAGTATAGACCAGTAAAGTTCTTGTGGAACCGAGCGTTGTTGAATTATAGTAGCGATAGCTAATTTTTCCATGAGGAACATTCTGTAATTCGTGAACAAGTGGTTGATCACCGGGAATTTCTACCAGGCTGCGTTTAAATCTTTCATTTGCAAAAATGTATGTATTGTTCGGATCAGCAACTTGAATGCTATCCACCCAAAAACTGTAAGGATATATATCCGGCTTGACCGGGGGAACTGTGACACTCCACACGCCCAAAGAATCTTTAATCATTTCTAATGATGATGACAGAATTTCCGTATCAAGCAAAACTTTTTTTGCATTTTTGGCAAAGTATCTGAAAGTAACGCTATGATCTTTATGAACTTCGGGTGAATTTAGTGACGGTGCTCTCTGTGCTGTTACAATTATGCTGGAAAAAATAAATAACAATGTTATATAGAAAATTCGTTTCATGGTTTTTATCCTCACTGAAAAAGTAATTGAGCTGTTGCAGCTAAAAATATTTTTGTGTTCATCCAGGTATGTCCCCCGGAAGTAATCAGACTTTTATAGTTTACATTCTTTGCCTTAAGGAAATCCATAAACTCAACAGTTTCTTTATATAAAAAGTCTTCGTTG
>DAIEQP010000195.1 GCA_027347805.1 Ignavibacteria bacterium
CGTTTCTTCTATATTCACATCATACCGAAAACAATAAATATTTCATTATTCATTTGATTTAATCCTCGCTAAGAAATTCATCAAATATTCTGATTGGGACTTGTATCGATATAATAATATCGATATATTTATATCGATAAAATAATAGCGATATGTGCCATGATAAAAACAGAGAAAATCGAAAGAATTGAGAAACCGTTGGGTGGAATTCCTGAACCAACATTAAGAAGATTGCCAAAGTATATTGAGCTTCTCACCAGGTTGAAAGCAACCAATATGAAGTTCGTTTCAAGTAATTATGTTGCGGAGAAATTGAATCTTGATCCGATCCAGGTGAGAAAAGATCTTGCAATCTCCGGCACTATTGGCAAACCTAAACTCGGTTTCGATCTTGATGATCTGCTCGCTGCTTTAAATCATACTCTCAACTGGGATAATCTTCACGATGCTTTTTTGATTGGTGTTGGTAGTCTCGGCAGCGCGCTTCTTGGTTATAAAAATTTCTCATCGTATGGATTGAATATCGTAGCGGGTTTCGATAGTGACCAACGCAAAGTTGGAAAAGTTGTAAATGGAATTAAAGTGCTTCCCGTTTCAAAATTGGAAAACATGATTAAGAGAATGAAAATTAACATTGCTATTCTAACTGTTCCATCTGAAGATGCACAGGAAATTGCTGAAGAAATGGTTGAAGCTGGAATTTTAGCAATTTGGAATTTTGCACCAACCCACCTGAAGTTGCCAAAAGATGTTATTGTTGAAAACGCGCAGCTAACACAATCTCTTGGTGTGTTAACTCATAAACTGGCAGAAAAAACTAAAAAAGAAAAAATGATTATTCATAATAATTAATAAATCGATTTATGGAGATGACGATGACTGAAACACACGAGAACGAATCGGTTATGGCAAGAAAGTTTGAAAGAGTTTGCGAAATACTCGAACAAAACAAATATGATTCAAACAAACTTATCCCGATTCTCCAGGCAGTGCAGGAAGAATACCGTTACCTGCCTGAAAAAATATTAACATTTATCGCAATATCATTAAAAGTACCACCTGCAAAAGTTTATGGTGTTGCAACATTCTATTCACACTTTGCACTCGAACCGAAAGGCAGATATGTGATCAAGGTGTGTGATGGAACTGCATGTCATGTAAAAAATTCAATTCCTATAGTAGAAGCGATTGAAAAGAAACTTGGACTGAATGAAAGCAAGAGAACAACTGACGATATGATGTTCACGCTTGAAACTGTTTCCTGTCTTGGCGCTTGTGGCTTAGCACCCGTTGTTGTTGTTAACGATGAAGTTCATTCTCTTATGAATCCTGAGAAGACAATGGCTATGCTTGAAAAAATTGTAATGGAGGACGCTTATGAACCAGTCGCAAATTAATCTGGATCTAATCAGAGAAACATACCTTGAAAATTCCAAACTGGTAAAAAGAAGATTAATCATTTGTGCGGGCACAGGCTGTGTTGCAAATGGCTCTTTAAAAATCTTCAAAGAATTTCAGAAACAATTTGATGAAAACAATCTTCACCATTTAATTGATCTGAAATTTGAGGAAGATAAGAAAGAAGGCATTCTTATTTCCGGGAGCGGCTGCCAGGGATTTTGCCAGATGGGTCCGCTTGTAACTGTTGAGCCAGATCAGATAATGTATGTTAAAGTTACAATTGAAAATGTAAAGAGAATTGTTGATGAAACTTTGCTCGGGAATAGAGTTGTTGAAGAACTTTTATACATCGATCCGACAAATGGGAAGAAGTGCAAAGGAACCGAAGAGATTCCATTTTATAAAAGACAAAATAGATTTGTTCTTCAGAAATGCGGAAGAATAAATCCTGAAGATATTGATGAATATATTTCCCTCGGCGGTTACGATGCTGCTCGTAAAGCTTACAAAGAAATGAGCGCTAAAGATATCTGTGACGAAATTACATTTTCAGGTTTGCGCGGACGAGGCGGCGGCGGTTTTCCGACAGGAAGAAAATGGGAAATTACACGCGTTGAAAATGGTGAAAAGAAATTTGTGATATGCAATGGTGACGAAGGTGATCCGGGGGCATTTATGGATAGAAGCATAATGGAAGGAAATCCTCATTCTGTAATTGAAGGAATGATGATTGCTGCTAAAGCGATTGGTGCGAATGAAGGATACATTTATGTTAGAACAGAATACCCGCTTGCTGTAAAAAGATTACGCATTGCAGTTGCTCAGGCGGAAAAGATGGGACTGCTTGGAGAAAATATATTTGAATCAGGATTGAGCTTCAAAATAAATGTGATGGAAGGTGCCGGTGCATTTGTTTGCGGTGAAGAAACCGCGATGATCGCTTCAATCATGGGTGAAAGAGGAATGCCTAATCCAAAACCGCCATTTCCATCTCAATCAGGTTTGTTTGGCAAACCTACAATCATTAATAATGTTGAAACACTTAGTACGGTTTCTCTAATCATCTCGCTAGGTGCGAAATATTTTATTGATCTCGGTACAAAAAAATCTCCAGGAACAAAAACATTTGCACTTACCGGTCATGTTGCAAATACAGGATTGATTGAAGTGCCGTTCGGGACAACATTAAGAGAAATTGTTTACAACATTGGCGGCGGTGTTACATACGAAGATGGTTCAATCAGCAATGAAGGATTTAAATCTGTTCAGATTGGCGGACCTTCAGGCGGGTGTTTAACAGAAGAGCATCTTGATATGCCTCTCGATTTCGATTCATTGACAGGAATTGGTGCTATGGTTGGCAGCGGCGGTCTTGTTGTAATGAACAAACAGACCTGCATGGTTAAAATGGCGCAGTTCTTCATGCAGTTTACTCAGAATGAATCGTGCGGTAAATGTGTTTTATGCCGCGAAGGAACCAAGCAGATGCTTTCACTTCTCAATGATATAAGTGAAGGTAGAGGTACACTTGAAACAATAGAACTGCTTGAAGATTTGGCAGGCGCAGTTAAGAAAGGTTCGCTTTGCGGACTTGGAAAGACAGCACCGAATCCTGTGTTATCAATGCTGACATACTTCAGAGAAGAATATAACGCGCATGTCATTCAGCAAAGATGTCCGGCAAAACAGTGTAAAGCATTACTGACTCCATCGATAGATGAAGAGAAATGCAAAGGTTGCGGAGTTTGTATTAAAAAATGTCCAACCGGTGCAATCACTGGAAACAAAAAAGAACCTCATGTTATTAACGAATCATTATGTATTAAGTGCATGGCTTGCATGGAAGCGTGCAGATTAAATGCAGTTGTGGTAGGAGCGTAAGATGAAATCGAAAACAATTACAATAAATGGAAGAGAAGTTGAATTCGGCAGTGAAAGAAATTTGCTCGAGGTAATTCGCAAAGCAAATATTGAAATACCAACTTTTTGTTATCATTCGGAATTAAGTACTTACGGTGCGTGCAGAATGTGTGTTGTTGATATTGCAGGAAGAGGAATTGTTACATCATGCACAACAAAACCGGAAGCAGGATTAAGTGTTAAGACTCACACCCAGGAAGTTAGAAACATCCGAAAGATTGCATTGGAACTTTTACTTGCCAATCATGACAGAAGCTGTACATCATGTGTTAAAAGTGTAAGCTGCAAACTGCAGGATTTAGCAAACAATCTTGGTGTTGATCAGGTTAGATTCAAAAAAACAGAAGCAACATTGCCGATGGATGAATCATCCGACGCGTTAGTTCGCGATCCGAACAAATGTATTCTTTGCGGTGATTGCGTTCGCGCTTGTTATGAAATACAGGATATCGGTGCAATTGATTTTGCGCATCGCGGATCCAAAGTTACTGTCATGCCTGCGTTTGGAAAAGATTTAGCTCATGTTGAATGTGTTGACTGCGGTCAGTGCGCACGCGTTTGTCCAACAGGTGCAATTACACCAAAGTATGAGATTGCAAAAGTCTGGAAAGAGATTGACAATCCGAACAAAACTGTTGTAGCACAAATTGCGCCCGCGGTTCGAGTTGCAATAGGCGAACTATTCGGAATGAAACCGGGAACACTTTTAATCGGGCAGATTGTCAGCGCATTAAATATGCTCGGGTTCGATAAAGTGTTTGATACTTCATTCGCTGCGGACTTAACAGTAATAGAAGAAGCAAATGAGTTTTTGAAAAGAAAAACTGAGAATAATAATCTTCCTAATTTACCTCATGCTGTCCAGGCTGGGTAAAATTTGCTGAACAATATTATCCTGAATATTTAGATAATCTTTCTTCATGTAAATCTCCACAGCAAATGTTCGGATCAGTAGCAAAAGAAATATTGCCAGAACAACTTGGTGTTAAGAGAGAAGATTTAGTTGTTGTTTCAATTATGCCGTGCACTGCAAAGAAAGTTGAAGCAAACCGTCCTGAGTTTGCGAATGGAAAAGAAAAAGATGTTGATTACGTTTTAACGACACAAGAATTAGCAGCGATGATAAAACAAGCCGGAATTAAATTTGAAAATCTCACACCTGAATCACTTGATTTACCAATGGGATTCAAAACCGGCGCGGGAGTAATTTTTGGAAACAGCGGCGGAGTTAGCGAAGCAGTTCTTCGTTATGCATATGAAAAAGTTAATGGTGTTAAACTCAGCAGTGTAGAATTCAGCGAAGTTAGAAGTGATGACTCGATTCGCGAAGCTGAAATCAGTTTGAATGGAACTAAAGTAAAAATGGCAATTGTAAGCGGTCTCAAGAATACGAAAACACTTCTCAACAAAATTAAAAGTGGTGAATCGCAATTTGATATTATTGAAGTTATGGCTTGCCCGGGCGGGTGCATCGGCGGTGCCGGTCAACCTTATATAATGGAAGAAAATACGAAGAAAGAAAGAACAAAAGGATTATACGATTCCGATAAAACTTTGCAGCTTCATAAATCACAGGACAATCCTTACATACAGGAATTGTATAAAAATCTATTGATCGAACCTAACAGCCACAAGGCACACAAATTGCTCCATACTACATACAAAAACAGAAAACGCATTTTAGAAACTGAATTAAGCGTGATAGACGGCAGCGATTCTCAAAAGCTGGAAATTAAAGTATGTGTGGGAACCAACTGCTATGTTAAAAAATCTCAGAAACTGATTGGACAATTGATTGGATATGTTGAACAGAAGGGACTAAGTAATGCCGTTGATGTAAGTGCAACTTTCTGTATGGAAAAATGCGGTGAAGGTCCAAACGTTATGATAGGCGATGAGCATATCGGTCAATGTACATTCGATAAAGTAGTGGACGTTCTGAATAAAAAATTAAAGCAGGTTGCTGTTCCTGCTGAATAAAAAAGTGAAGTGAATTAATGCAGCAAAAAATTATAGATGCCCAGATAATATTTACAAACAAAGCAAGATGCCGGGATTGTTACCGATGTTTAAGGAATTGTCCTGTTAATGCAATTAAGATGAAAGATGGGCAGGCATCAGTTGAAGCAGATAGATGCATTTTATGCGGAACATGTTTGAAGGAATGCCCGCAGAATGCAAAACAGTTCAGACACGATTTGATACGCGTTAAAAAGTTGATTAAGGAAAATGAAAATGTTGCAGTAAGTATTGCCCCATCTTTCCCGGCCTTGTTTGAAGATTGGCAGATAGAAAGAATTCCATCTCTTATGCGCCGCCTTGGTTTCTCATATGTAAGTGAGACAGCTGAAGCGGCGTATTATGTTGCAAAGGAAACAAAAGATCTTTTCCTTCAAAAGGGAAAAGGAATTTGTTTATCAACAGCATGTCCTTCCTATGTTACTTATGTAGAAAAATACCAACCGTTGCAAGTCAAGAATTTAATAACAGTTGTTTCTCCAATGATTGCACACGCCCGAAGACTAAGAAAAAAATTAACAGGCGATTGGAAAATAGTTTTCATCGGTCCTTGTGTTGCAAAGAAAGCCGAAGCGGAACGAAGCGAGCATAAAGGTTTAATAGACGGAGTATTAACATTTACTGAATTACTGGAATGGATTGAAGAAGAAAAAATTGATTTGAAACAATTTGAAGCAAGTGAGTTTGATGAGAAAGTAAACGGTGATGCAAGATTGTATGCATTAACGGGAGGAATGTCAAAGACAGCTTCGCTGGAGACAGATAACTTAAACACATCAGTTTACGCGATGAGCGGATTCAATGAAATAACAGATTCAATGCGGTCATTCACAAACACTTCTTCAAGAGTTTTAATTGAGCCGCTTATTTGTGCTTCCGGTTGTGTAAACGGTCCAGGATTACCGAAATCTGAAACTGTTTTCACACGCAAAGAAAATGTAATCAACTATGCAAAATCCAAATCCGGAATTGATGCAGAGACGAATGAAATTGAAGTGAGTTATTCGACATCATTTAACAACAATGCTGTATACATTGTTAATGATTTTAATGAAGAAGGAATTCGATACGTTCTTGATCAAACAGGAAAACAAAATGTTGAAAACCAGTTGAACTGCGGTGCCTGCGGTTATTCAACCTGTCTTGATAATGCCAAAGCAATTTTGAATGGAATGGTTGAGATAGAATCATGCATTCCTTATATGAGAAGACTTGCCGAACAACGAACAGATAAAATTATTGAAACATCACCAAACGGAATTGTGATTTTAAACCGTGAGCTTGAAATTCTTCACATGAATCCGGCATTTAAAAAGTTTTTTATGTGCACAAACTCAGTGGCAGGTAAAAGAATTTCTTATTTAATGGATCCCGAACCATTTATCAAATTGAAAGATGGCGATACTGAAAGTGTTGAAGTAACAATTAATCACAGCAATTACAATGTGATATGTCACCAAATTTTGTATAAGCTTCCTGAAGACAACCAGTACATCGGAATTTTTGTTGACATCACAAAAAATATTACTGACGTAGAAAAACTCGATTCACTAAAAGTGAAAACAATTCAGCAGGCGCAGGAATTACTAGATCATCAGATTGAAATGGCGCAGGCGCTCGCAAAACTTTTAGGTGAAAGCACGGCGAAGGGTGAAGAGCTTGTAGAAAATCTTCTCAAACTTACCCAGGATGAAAAAATTAAAAATCTTAGAAGCAAGAACTGGCTGTGGGATACCAATACTACGAAGTAATTACTGAACAAATCTCCAAGCGTCCTGAAAAACCTTGCGGTGATGTAACTCTTACTGAGAGAGATAAAAACGCATCTGTTCATATTTTATGTGATGGGGTGGGAAGCGGCATTAAAGCAAATATTGCTGCAACAATGAGTGTTGCGCGTCTGAAGGAATTATTGCAAAGCGGTTTCACACTTCGGCAGGCTTTTGCTAATGTTGTTCATACAATGGAAGATGCCCGTAAAAAAGATTTGCCATGTGCCTTCTTTACTATCGCAAGAGTTCTTTCAGACGGTGTTGCTGTTATTTTAAATTATGATATGCCGGAAGCGTTATTTGTTTCTAAACGATATTCAACACATTTAAAAAGTTCAACACAAACATTTAATGACGGTATTGTTCGTGAGACAAGCTGCACTTTAAACAAAGGGGAAGGAATACTTCTTTTCAGTGATGGTATCACTCAAGCCGGAATGGGAAAGGGTTTGCCTTACGGATGGGGAATAGATGCAGTTAATAAATTTGTCAGTGAACAGCTTCGTAATGGCGCTGATTTAAAATCATTACCAAAACTTTTATTGAGCGAAGCAAAACGTAAATGGAAAAACCAGTGCGAAGATGATTTAACTGTCTCTCTTATTTATTGCAGAAAGGGAAGAGTGGTTAACATTTTTACAGGTCCGCCTGTCAATCCTGATGATGATGAAAGAATTGTAAAACAATTTTTAAGCAATGACGGTTTGAAGATTGTATGCGGTGCATCAACTGCAAAAATTGTTGCCCGTGTTATGAAGAAAGAATTGGATTTCGATCCTGCATTTAAAAGTACAATCGCGCCTCCAAATTATGAGATTGAAGGGCTCGATCTAGTAACAGAGGGAGCTGTAACTCTTAACCAGCTTTATAATGTCTGGGGAGAAGGATTGGAAAAGCTGGAAAAGAATAGTCCTGTTACCGATTTGCATGCATTGTTAAATGTGGCAGATAAAATTAATCTTATAATTGGCAAGTCTCAAAATCCTGCGGGGGATGATATTAGTTTTAAACAAAGTGGAATACTTAAAAGAGAAAAAATCATTCCTCTCCTTGTTCAAAAATTTAGAGAAGATGGTAAGATTGTTTCGATAGAAGAAGTTTAGTTATCACTTAGCGCCTAAACTCCAATTCAGAAAATATGTTGTTAAAACTAATTTTTCTCTAAGAACTTATTCACTCCTTTATTCGTCCTAATTACTGAAACGACAAAATAATTTGCAAGTGTTAAAGAAAAATTGATTCAGTTAGGAGGACACCATGAAAAACGCATTAATTCTTTACAATAGTAAAACAGGTACAACAAAAAACTATGCTGAGGAAATTGGCAGATTTTTTAAAATAAGAGATATTGCCGTTAATGTTGTTCCTATCGAAGATTATGATGAAAAAATGCTTGAAAATGTAGATTATCTTTTGCTTGGATGCTGGACAAGCGGATTAATGCTATTCTTTCAGCAGCCGGAAAAAAATTGGACTAATTTTGCATCTCGACTACCTTCTTTACATGGTATTAAAGTTGGATTTTTTACTACATATTCATTCCTTCCAGGAAGTATGTTTAGAAATATGGCAAAACAGTTAAAAGGAAAAATTGAAAAACATTCTGTTGAATTGAAATCGAAGGATGGACATTTTTCGTGGGATAACAGTGTTGCTCTTGCGCAATTTATAAGCTGATATTATTATGAATGGAATTTTAATAAAATAAAATTCCATTCCTTTTATTACTTCTACAAAGTAATTACAGATGTCTAAATAGTTTCACCCTCATTATTGTATAAACTACCATACAAAAAATTCCCTTGCTCTATCGAAATTATTAACTCTTAGGTTTTTGCGTTATATCTAAAGTTGTGTGTGAAATTAACACATTTCTTATTATTGAAATGCCAAATAGTAAATTTATGTAGAGAGGCATCATGAAAGGTTCGTTTATTAAAAGTATTAAGGTATTAACAATTTTTTTGATTGGAGTAATTATGAATAATGAACAAGCGAATGCACAGGATTATGTTTTCAAAAAATTTAAACCGCCGGTAGATTATAAAACTGCAGTTAAACGAGCATCGGAAATTTTATCGAAGATGACCCTTGAAGAAAAGATTTCACTTATTGGAGGGGAAAGATCATTCTATATAAAAGGTTTTGATAAATATAAAATCCCGGAATTGTATTTATCAGATGCAACACAAGGTGTGCATATAAGAAAAGAAATAAATACAGGTTTGCCAAAATCTACTGCCATGCCTTGCCCAAGCGCGCTGACAGCAACATGGAATATTAAACTTGCACATGATTATGCAAAAGCAGTTGGAGAAGAGTGCCGTGCAGGGGGAATTGCTGTGCTGCTTGGTCCCGGAATGAACATTTATCGTATATCTCAGAATGGAAGAAATTTTGAATACTTTGGAGAAGACCCGTTTCTTGCCTCACGCGTGATAGAGAATTATGTTGTGGGAATGCAGAGCACGGGAACAATGGCAACGCTAAAACATTTTCTTTTAAACAATACTGAATATTACCGCCGCAAAAGTAATTCAATAGTTGATGAACGAACAATTCATGAAATTTATACCCCAGCATTTAAAGCCGGTATCGATGCCGGTGCAATGTGTGTAATGACATCTTACAATCAGATTAATGGTGAATGGGCTGCGGAAAGCAAATATGTTATCACAGATTTATTAAGAAAATATCTTGGCTTCAGAGGATTGGTTATGTCCGATTGGTGGTCAACATGGGATCCTGAAAAGTCAATTAAATCTGGTCTCGATCTTGAAATGCCTGGTGAACCTGGTAATCATAAAGATTTATTTGAAAAAATTGGCGACATCTTTGTTAAGAAAAATGCAGCTAGACTTATCAAAGAAGGTAAAGTAAGCGAGAACGATATAAACCGTATGGCTAAAAATATTATACGTACAAGTATTGAAATGGGAATTTATGATCGAACGGTTAAAGATGAATCTTATTTAAATAAATTTTCCGATCATGAAAGCGTTGCACTAAACACTGCAAGAGAAGCAATTGTTCTTTTAAGAAACGAAAATAATATTCTGCCTATTCAGCCTGATGGGAAAAAGAAAATTCTTCTAACAGGTGAGTTCACTGAAACTATTGCCCAGGGCGGTGGAAGTGCTAAAGTTGATGGATATAATTTTGTCACTATGTCTGACGCTTTTAAAAATATTTACGGCACTCAGGTAGATTATGTTAAAAATCCAACAGAAGAACAATTGAAAAAAGCGGATGTAGTTTTGTTAAGCATTGGAACACTCGACAGCGAAGGTCATGATAAAGATTTTAACCTCCCAAATGAAACAGAAGAATTAGTTCTAACTACAGCTGCTAAAAACAAAAATGTAGTTGTAGTTGTAAGCACAGGCGGAGGTGTTAAAATGACTAACTGGAATAATAAAGTAGCAGGAATTTTATATGCCTGGTATGCAGGGCAAAATGGTAATACTGCTCTTGCTGAAATTGTATCAGGTAAAGTTAATCCATCAGGTAAACTTCCAATTACAATTGAAAAGAAATTTGAAGATTCACCTGGTGCAGATTACGTTCCAGCAGGAGAAAAGATTTATTCAAACTGGGTTGATGATATGCAGCCTGATATTCCGATAAGAAATGTAAAATATAATGAGGGAATTTTAGTCGGATACCGCTGGTATGATACAAAAAACATTGAACCTCTTTATCATTTTGGCTTTGGACTTTCATACACAAAATTTGAATACAGCAATTTGAAAGTTGACACTAAAACTTTTAAAAAAGGTGAGAAACTGAATGTAACATTCGATGTTAAAAATGCTGGCAGTTCGTCCGGTAAAGAAATTGCCCAATTATATATTAAAGATGTTGAATCATCAGTTCACCGTCCAGAAAAAGAATTAAAAGGATTCACTAAAATTTCTTTAGAACCGGGAGAAACAAAAACAATTAAGATGAAACTTAGCGGGAATGACTTTTCATTTTGGGATGTTAAAAAAAAGGAGTGGAAGATTGAGCCCGGTAATTTTGTGATTATGGTTGGAAGTTCTTCAAATGATATTCGTTCATCAATTATTATTGAAGCAAAATAAAATTCAGGAAAAATAAAATGAAGACTAAATCATTATTTAAAATAATTTTTTCGCTAATGATTGCTCAAACAATATTAACAGGGTTTGTTTTACCGCAATCAAATTCACTGCTGAAATTATGGTATAATAAACCTGCTAAAATTTGGAATGAAGCGTTACCTGTTGGCAACGGAAGATTAGGAGCAATGATTTTCGGAGTACCTGAACAGGAAAAAATTCAATTGAACGAAGGTACTGTTTGGGCTGGAGGGCCAAATAGGAATGATAATCCTAAAGCAAAAAATTCTTTGGCATTAATTCGTAAATTAATTTTCGATGGAAAGTATCAGGAAGCTCAGGATCTTGCTCAGAGTGATTTCATTTCTAATAAGAATTCTGGGATGCCGTATCAAACAGTTGGAAATCTGGTCCTGACTTTTCCCGGACATGAAACTTATTCTGATTATTACAGAGAATTAAATTTAGAAGATGCTGTCGCAACTACAACTTATAAAGCCAATGGAACAACTTTTAAGAGAAAAATTATTTCTTCATTTCCCGACCAGGTTATTATAATACATTTATCGGCAGACCAAAAAGAAAAAATAAAGTTTATTGCAGCTTTTGAATCACCACATATAAAACAAAACATCAAAGTTGAAAATGATGAGCTGATACTTTCCGGTATTACTTCAGATTTCGAAGGTGTGCCGGGACAGATCAAATTCACTGCACATGTAAAAATAAAAACTGAAGGCGGCAAAATCATAAATGATGGAAATACATTAATTGTTGGTCATGCTAATTCCGCTACAATTTATATATCTATTGCAACAAATTTTGTTGATTATAAGAATGTAAATGCCAATGAGCAAAAACGTGCATCAGATTATCTCAAGAAAGCTGTAAAGAAAGACTATCAAACTGCTTTCAAAAATAATTCCGCTATATATCAAAAATATTTTAACAGAGTTAAACTTGATCTAGGCGAAACAGAGTCGGTTAAAAAAGCAACTGATCAGCGTATAAAAGATTTTTCTGTTTCGAATGACCCCCAGTTGGTATCTCTCTATTTTCAATTTGGCCGTTATCTGTTAATATCATGTTCACAGCCAGGCGGACAGCCGGCAACATTACAGGGTTTATGGAATAATAGTTTAACGCCGCCATGGGACAGCAAATACACAATTAACATTAACACTGAAATGAATTACTGGCCAAGCGAGTCAACTAACTTAACTGAAACTAATGAACCGCTTATTCAAATGATAAAAGAATTATCAGTGACCGGCAGACAAACAGCTAAAGATATGTATGATGCTGATGGCTGGGTTGCTCATCATAATACAGATAGCTGGAGAATCTGCGGACCTGTTGATGGTGCTTATTGGGGAATGTGGACAATGGGAGGTGCATGGCTTTCACAACATCTCTGGGAAAAATATCTTTTTAATGGTGATAAAAAATATCTTAGTTCAGTTTACCCTGCATTAAAAGGTGCTGCAAAATTTTTCTCCGATTTTTTAACCGAGGAACCAGAACATAAGTGGCTTGTTGTTGCTCCATCAATTTCTCCAGAAAATTCTCCTGCAGACCACAAAAAGTATTCCATTGCAGCAGGCACTACAATGGACAACCAATTGGTATTTGATCTGTTTACCAAAACTATTAAAGCAGCAGAGATTTTAAAGTTGGACAAAAGTTTTGCAGATGAACTAAAAGAAAAACTTCACAAACTTCCTCCTATGCAGATTGGTCAATACGGCCAATTACAAGAATGGCTGAAAGATTGGGATGATCCTAGTGATAAACACCGGCATGTTTCTCATTTGTACGGATTGCATCCAAGCAATCAAATCTCACCAATTAGAAATCCTGAATTAGCTGATGCAGCAAGAACAACATTGATTCAGCGAGGCGATGAATCAACAGGGTGGTCGATGGGCTGGAAAGTAAATTTGTGGGCGAAACTTTTGGATGGAAATCATGCATTAAAATTAATTAAGGATCAATTACGCTTAGTTGAAGGAGAAGGAAGAAGAGAGGGGGGCGGAACTTACGCAAACATGTTTGATGCACATCCGCCATTTCAAATTGATGGTAATTTCGGATGCACTTCAGGTATTGCCGAAATGCTGATGCAAAGCCATGATGGATTTATAAATATTTTGCCTGCTACTCCTGATGATTGGAAGACTGGGAGCGTTTCAGGACTGAGAACAAGAGGTGGCTTTATAATCGATATTGATTGGAAAAATGGAGAAGTCACAAAACTCAAAATCAAATCAATTCTTGGGGGAAACTGCAGGGTGGGATCTTTTACTAAATTGATTTCAACAAATAAAGCTGTTCTTAAAGCGGCAGATGGAAAAAATATAAATCCGTTTTTTGAAGTCCCTGAAATTAAGACTCCGATTATTTCTGCTAATGCAAAGTTGCATCCATTTAATTTGAAGGAGAGATTTATTTTTGATTTTAAAACTGAAGCAGGTAAAGAATATTCATTTATAAAAAATTAGGTTGAATAAATGCAGACAAGGCAATTAGGGAAAAACGGACCTCAATTATCAGCCATTGGTTTTGGTGCCTGGGCTATAGGAGGCCCTTGGCAATTTGGCTGGGGTAAGGTTGACGACAGCGAATCTGTAAATGCAATTCATGCTGCTATTGATAATGGTATTAATTGGATTGACACGGCTGCAGTTTACGGTTTTGGTCATTCAGAAGAAGTTGTAGGTAAAGCATTAAAAGGTATGAAAGAAAAAGTTTTTGTTGCAACGAAATGCGGTCTCGTAAATGATGGCAGGGGCAGCGTTATTAATAATCTTCAGCCGGAAAGTATCAGAAAAGAAATTGAAGCGAGTTTAAGAAGGCTTGGAACAGATTGTATTGATCTTTACCAGATTCATAAACCTGATCCGAATGTGCCGATTGAAATCAGCTGGGAAGTAATGCTTAGATTGAAAGAAGAGGGAAAAGTAAAATATATTGGAGTTAGTAATTATGACTCATTCATGATGGGGAAATGCATTGAAACCGCTCATGTTCAATCTCTACAACCTCCGTATAGTTTAATTAAACGTGAAGTGGATGAAAATATTTTACCTTATTGTGCAAAGAATGAAATTGGTGTTGTAGTTTATAGTCCAATGCAGGCTGGATTGCTTTCAGGAACATTTGACATGCAAAAAGTAGCTGAGGATGATTGGAGAAGAAATAATCCATACTTTTCCGAGCCAAAATTATCTTCAGCTTTGTCTCTTGTAGAAAAATTTATACCGATCGCAGCAAAGCAGAATAAGACAGTTGGACAATTAGCAATAGCATGGACTTTGAAAAATCCTGCTGTAACTTCTGCAATTGTAGGCGCAAGAAATGCTGAACAAGTAAAGCAAAATGTTGATGCTTCAAACTATATTATGAGCGATGATGAATATTTACATGTTATAAATCTAGCAAAGGAATTTGGTCTTTAAGATTTGAAATTATAATTGTTCTCTGTAATTTTCTGACAAGTTTTAACGGCACGTTCGTCTAGTGGTCCAGGACGCCGCCCTCTCAAGGCGGAGATCACGGGTTCGACCCCCGTACGTGCTACTTCTTTTAATTAAAAGCAACAAATTCTGAATCAGTTAGAGGGAAATTATTTGTTTCCCTTTTTTGTTTAGTTAGTATGGCAAGATTTACCAAACATATTTTTATTTGTGAAAACAAAAGAGAAGAGGGACATCCGCGTGGATGCTGCCATAGCAAAGGTTCCTCTGAAATTCGCGAGCAATTTAAAAAGAGAATTAAAGAACTTGGATTGAACTCGACTATGCGGGCAAACTCATCCGGATGCCTTGATGCCTGCGAGCACGGGCCAATTATTGTCGTTTATCCTGAACAGGTTTTGTACGGCGGAGTAAAATTTGAAGATGTTGAAGAAATCATACAGCAGCATTTGATCAATAATATTCCTGTTGAAAGACTACTGATAAAAGATAAAAAGTTTCTGTGATGGCAGATATAAAAGAAAAAACATTTGCTAAAAAAGTTTTTGATAAACTGGCTGAAATATATCCCGAAGTTAAACCTGCGCTTGAATATTCATCTGCATTTGAATTGCTAATCTCAACAATTCTATCCGCTCAATGCACTGATGCAAGAGTAAATATTGTTACAAAAACATTGTTCAAGAAATACAAAAAGCCGCAGGATTATATAAACGTTCCAATTAAGGAACTGGAGAAGGATATTTTCTCAACCGGTTTTTATCGTCAAAAAGCAAAAAGCATTCAGGGATGCTGCAAAATGCTGATAGAAAAATATAATGGTAAAGTTCCAAAAGATTTTGATGCACTTGTAACTCTGCCCGGTGTTGGAAGGAAAACTGCTTCGGTTGTAGCTGGTAATGCATTTGGCATTCCTGCAATTGCAGTTGATACTCACGTAAAAAGATTATCCAACCTGCTTGGATTTATTGAATCCGATGATCAGACAAAAATTGAATTAAGGCTTAAGGAATTACTGCCGGAAAGTTATTGGATAAATTCTTCACACTGGCTTGCAACACACGGTAGGCTGATTTGTTTTGCAAAGAAACCAAAATGCTATGAATGTATTTTAGCTAAATTATGTCCATCATTTAATCCAAGTTCAAATTCTCCAGGAGTAAATAAATGAATAGTGATTTTATGCACGATAGGAATTTTTGTCTATCAATATTAAATGAATTTACTAAGAGCGATAGTTTGTTGAAACACGCATTTGCAGTAGAAACATGTGTTCGAGCTTATGCCGAAAAATTTGGCGAAGATGTTGAATATTGGGGTAATGTAGCACTTCTTCACGATTTTGATTATGAGAAATTTCCAACTGCAGAAGAACATCCTTATAAAGGGAATGAAATTTTGGAAGCAAAAGGATTTAATGAAGAATTTAGGAAATCTATAATGTCTCATGCGGATTATACAAACATTCCTCGCACAACCAGGCTGATGAAAACGCTCTATGCCTGTGATGAACTGGCTGGATTCATTACTGCTGTTGCTTATGTCCGCCCGAGTAAAAGTGTAGATGAAGTTGAAGTAAAATCAGTTATGAAAAAAATGAAAGATAAAGCCTTTGCC
>DAIEQP010000211.1 GCA_027347805.1 Ignavibacteria bacterium
AGCGTGTAGTTTTTGGAAAAGTTACAAACCATGAACTTGAGCATGAACTTACAGATTTAAATACAAGAGAAATAATTGTACTCATTCCAATTTTTGTTTTCATTATCTGGATTGGTGTTTATCCCAGCACTTTTCTGAAAATGACAGAAGTTTCAGTCAATCATATATTGCAGCATGTTGGTCTATTTACTAATACTTTAATTAAGTAATCTGGTTATCGAAAATATATGCCATCAAATAATTACGAATATTTTTTACTAATGCCTTACATCCTATTGGGTGTGGGAATAATTTTATCGGTAGTTATTGAAATTACAAACAAGAAAAGCGAAATAATCCTACCCTGGTTTACATCGTTATTATTTCTTGTAATTTCTTTTTACTCGGTTTATAACATTAACCAGAATTTTGTCCTTTTCAGCGGTATGATGGAAGTTGGGGGAAGACCTGCAATTTTCAATTTTATTTTTAATCTTGGCGCAGCATTGGTTACACTATCATCTGTGGACTATTTGAAGAAATATGGTACCTATTATGGAGAGTACTATATTTTGATTCAATCATCAGTTCTAGGAATGATGGTAATGGCAAGTGCTCATGATATACTTATGGTTTTCATGGGTCTGGAATTAATGTCTATCTGTTTTTATGTTTTAGCCGGCATCAACAGAAAAAAACTTTCTGCAAATGAAGCTTCAATGAAATACTTTTTGCTTGGTGCTTTTGCAACCGGATTCATTGTTTATGGTATTGCGTTGATATATGGAGCTACTGGTTCAACAAGTATTCAGAATATTTTGGAAAATTTTGTAACATATAGCACTAATATTTTGTTCATTCTGGGCTTACTTTTATTTTTTGTTGGTTTTAGTTTTAAGATTGCTGCAGTACCATTTCATATGTGGGTGCCCGATGTTTACCAGGGTTCCGCTTCAACAGTTACAGGATTAATGTCAACAACAGGCAAAACAGCTGCATTCAGTGTTTTCCTTATAATGCTTGGCTCTGTAATAAATAATAATGCGCCTCATGTATTCAGAATGTATTTTGCTGTTATAGCAACTCTTTCAATGCTGGTGGGAAGTATTATTGCAATTTCGCAGAATAACTTAAAACGTATGCTTGCTTATTCATCAATCTCGCATGCAGGCTACATGGCAATAGGATTAGCCGCAGGGAACAAATATAGTATGGCAGGTATAATGTTTTACCTGGCTGCTTATGCTTTCATGAATATCGGTGCATTTTCGGTTATTTCTGTTATTGAAGGGGAAGACGATTCACGAACTTCAATTTCATCATATGCAGGCTTACAGAATAAAAGTCCTTTCCTTGCAGCAATGATGTCTCTATTTATGTTTGCTCTTGCCGGAATACCTCCACTGGCAGGATTCTACGGAAAATATTTTGTTTTCTTCAGCGCTATACAATCAAATTTGACCTGGCTTGCAATAGTTGGTGTTTTATCAAGCGTAATAAGTGTCTATTTCTACCTTAGAGTTGTTGTTTACATATATTTTAGAAATAGTGAAGAAGAATTCGTCATCACTAAATCATTTGGAAGTTATACTGCAATTGCTGTTTCTGCAGCATTGGTCTTATTGTTTGGATTTTTCCCTGATCTCTTGATGAATATCATTACATCGGTGATTAAATAAATAAACAATACTTATCAGCAATGATTTATCTTTTCTGAGTTTACTTTCTTATTTTTCATTCAACAAACTCAATAATTAAATGATACCATTATTTTCATCTCAACAGGTCCGTGGGGCAGATCAATTTGCAATCGAGTCTCTCTCTATTCCTGGTATTGTTTTAATGGAGAACGCTGCTTTAAGTATTTTTGAATCAATTATTTCTTCCAAAGAAGAATTCAAAAATAGAATTATCGGTATTGTTTGCGGGAAGGGTAATAATGGAGGGGATGGATTTGCATTAGCCCGTCATTTTTTGATCAATAATTTTGATGTAAGGATTATTTGCGTAGGATCGGATAAAGAATTAATGGGGGATGCACAGACTAATTTTAATATTGCAAAAAATTTAATCGGTGAATACTCTTCTTCAAAAATGGTTTTCTATAAATCAAAGAGAAATTTATCGGTTCTTGATGATTGCTCGGTAATTGTTGATGCTATGCTTGGAACAGGAAGTAACGGAGAATTAAAAGAGCCGTATAAATCTATAGTAGAATTCCTGAATAAACTAAATGCATTTAAAGTTGCAGTTGATTTACCCACAGGATTGGATTTAGAAAATTCATCCGGCTCAACTGTTTTCAATGCGGATTTGACAGTAACACTTGCCGAATATAAAACAGGATTGTTTTACGGGAAGGGTTATGCTAATGCCGGTAAAATTGCGAAAGGATCTATTGGCATTGGAGAAAGTTATTTTGAAAAACTTCAAACAAACGATTACCTGATTGAACCGGAAGATGCTTTTTACGGGTTGCCTGAGAAATCAATTTCTGCACATAAATATTCTGCTGGAAAAGTTTTAGTTATTGCAGGAAGCGGGCAATACCCCGGAGCTGCCTGTTTTACTGCCAATGCGGTTTTAAAGAGTGGTGCTGGTTCATGTTTTCTTGCATTCCCTAAATCAATTAAAAGTGTTGCACAGAAAAAACTTGAGTCGTCGGTTCTTCTTGCTTATGAAGATGAAAAAAAAGAATTCATTCAGGAAAAAAATCTTGCTGAATTGAAATCAAAAATAAATTGGGCGGATGTTGTTGCAGTTGGACCCGGTTTGGGAAGGGAAGAAAGCACTCAGAAATTTGTAATAGATTTCCTGAAATCTGCAAAAAACAAAAAAGTTGTAATTGATGCTGATGCATTATACTCTTTGAATAATCAAATGTACACTCAAATTGATTTGTCTGGTAAGGTGCTTACACCTCATCATAAGGAATTTGCAGATATACTAGGAATAAAAATCGATGAATTAGAAAACAATCTTTTAATGCTCGGAAAAAAGTTCGCAACAAGTACAAGATCATATTTGATACTAAAAGGTGCGCCGACAATTGTTTTTAATCCTATGGGAGAAGCATTTATAAATTCTTCCGGAAATCCGGGTATGGCTAAATTTGGTACCGGGGATGTTTTGACTGGAATAATTGCAGGTTTCTTGGCGCAGTCACAGGATATTGAACAAGCGATTGTATCCGCTGTTTATCTTCACAGTCTGACAGCTGATTTATTGGCAGACAAAAAAACTCAATATGGTTTTACATCTCAAGATATAATAAAAGAATTTCCTAATGCTATCAGGTTCATTACCAAATCGTTTGTATAAAATGTTTGATCAAAATAAGAGGAGACTTGTTTACTATCCTCTTGTTGTATACTGGATAATTTTATTTACTGCTACAACTATTCCAACTGATCCCGTTCCAAAACTATTTCGGACGCAGGATAAGCTTGAACATTTTATAGCATACTCAATTTTAATGATGCTTCTGTTGCCGGCAATTCATTTCCAGAGCAGATTTAGATTAGCTAAAAAATATAGTGTTGTCGCTTCAATTATATTGGTTGCAATTTATGGTGCGGTTGATGAACTCCATCAGATACTTGTCCCAGGAAGATATTGCGATTTTTTTGACTGGACCGCTGATGTAACTGGAGGAATAATTGGTGCTGGGATTTTGATTTACATATGGAAAAAAATCTTTCCTTTCGTTAAAGAACATCACTAATTACTCATAATAGAATTCAAAATCTGATTATATTTGCCCTTATTAAAGTGGAATCGATGCGCTATTTTTTGAAGGTTTTTAATGTCGTGTTTAGCTTAGATTCCAGCAGTAAGGTAGTCGTTCACCTATTAAAGAAATTATTCATTGATTAAGCTTGATTGTAAATTGAAAATAATTGAAATAAACAACTTATCGTTCAAGTTCGTTAAAAAGAAAGAAGAGTCTAATTCTTTTCATTTAACTGTACCAAAACTTATAGTTGAATCAGGTGAATTTATTAGTATACTCGGACCCAATGGATGCGGTAAATCGACTTTGTTGAGATTAATTTCGAATCTGCTGCAATCGGAAATTCAATCGATTAAAATATTCGAAACACCTATTGAAGCTTTAAGTCTCGGTGAATTTGCAAAATCAGTTGCATATGTATCACAGAAAAATTATTCAGTATTCCCATATTCGGTTTATGAAATTGTAATGATGGGCAGAACACCATACCTTAATATGATGGGATTTGATAAAAGTGAAGACCGAGAAATTGTTTTTGATGCTATGAAAAGAATGCAGGTAGAGCACCTTGCGGGAAAAGGAATCGGGGAGCTTTCCGGTGGTGAGGCGCAAAGAGTATTTATTGCAAGAGCACTCGCTCAAAAATCCAAGATAATA
>DAIEQP010000219.1 GCA_027347805.1 Ignavibacteria bacterium
CCATGATTTAAAATCTTTTACCCACTTATTCATTTGTGCTTTTGTTACAAGTCTTGGGTCATCAATCAAAAAAGCAATTGCTCTTGCTTCATGATACCCGCTTTCCCAAAGTTCTAAAGCCAATTCATGGTTTGTTCCAATATTTTTTGCTATGCTTTTAATTTTGGGTGCGTTTAATCCAAATGCTTTATCTACATTAATGCCAAAGCGTGCCATTCCATCAATGTTTTTTTGATTAAAATTTTTCCGCAATTCATCTATAACCTGTTCCAGTGTCATAAAACTTTTCCTCCTATACAAACAACCTTTCAAACCCATCGTAATTTTTCAACAAATGAATTTCAAATTGAATTAATTTTTTCATAACCAGGGGAAGTTTGTTTAGATATAATTCAACTTCGTTTTCATCTTTGCATTCAAGCATTAAAACTGCCCGGTTATTTTTTGTTGTAAAATAAATTTCCCTGATTATTCCTTCTTTATAAAGATTCCACACTTGAGCTGCTTCTTCTTTTAAAATAGCATGATTATCAATATTTTCCTTTTCAGACTCTTTTTCAATCGCAATTATTTTCATGAGAGATTCTTCTTTGTCAAAGCTACATTTTGCAAGGATATCTGTCCGGCATGGTAAATATTATGCTGCATCAAACCGAGGAGCGACTCCCGATAAGTATATCCGGTTGCAAGTTCTCTGTTGTTTTCAATTCCAATAACAACTTCAAATTTCTCTAGAGGAAATTCTTTTACAATTTCTATTAGTTTCCCGTGAGTTATGTAAATTTTTTCTTTTATTTCATTCCAATACATTTCATCTTTAAACTTAACCCAGGGCCAGTCACCAATAGCCGGCTCTTTTGGTTCATTGCCTTCAAATCTACTTAGAGTTTCTTCATTCCAGGCTAAAATGTGTAGTGCAAGTTCTGCAATAGAGTGGGTATAGTTGTTTGCATATTTGAATGCATCGGCATAAAAAACCGAATCGAGAATATTTTTGATTGAGCTCCCATACCATGGATTTCCAAACATCACACGGTTTAATTCTTTTACCAATGTTTCAATTACTGGATTCATTTTCATCACATCTTTTTTTGAATTAGTTGGTTTATGATAGATAGATAATTCTTTTTAAAGGAACCGGTATTGAACATATCCGCAGGATAAAAATTGAAAAAGAGTTTAAATCATGAAGCGGGGCTTCATTAAACTTCTCTGCTCATATTAATTTGAGATAAAACGTTTTTCAATTCTTCTTTCGAAAATGGTTTTGCCAAATAATAATCGCATCCTGCATTTATAAATTCTTCTCTGTCATTTTTCATTGCAAATGCAGTTTGGGCAACTATTGGCAATTTGCTTTTAACCCCAGGCAGCCGGCGAATTTCTTTTGTAACATGAATGCCATTTAATCCGCGTCCGAGATTTATATCCATTAAAACAGCATGATATTCATTATTGCGAACTTTATTTAATGCTTCTTCAGCATTGATAGCTAAATCAATTTCAAACGAATCTGTTAAAAAAAGTTTAATTACTTCTTGGGTAATCAGATCATCTTCTACAAGCAGGATCGGAAGGGTTTTTCCGGGAATATTTTTTTTTGCTTTTACTTTTTCTGTGCGATTTAATTGCTGCGCAGTATTGTTTGTAACTATTTTTTTATGTGGTATGCTAACTAAAAATTCTGATCCCCGGCCAACTTCACTTGAAACCATTATTGTGCCTCCAAGCAATTGAACATATTTTTTTGTCAGAGCTAACCCCAATCCGCTTCCCTCGTAACTGCGACCAATTCCTTCGCTTGCCTGTCTAAATTGATCAAAAATCATTTCCAGGTTTTCTTTAGGGATGCCAATTCCGGTATCTTTTACTGAAATAATAAAATCTGTTTCAGTAAACCTTAAATTCACCAATATCTCTCCGGCAAAAGTAAATTTAATTGCGTTTTGAACCAAATTATTTATTGCATCTTCCAATACTTTTAGATCCACCCTCGCAATTACTGCTTCTTTGGGAACCATTACTTTTAATAATAATCCTCTCTTAATTGCTTCGGCTTTAAATAACTCCGTAATATTAAGCACAACATCATTGATATTATATTCCATTAAATTTAACTCTAACTTTTCAGCCTCAATTTTTGCTAAATCGAGTAAATTGTTAAGCGTTCCTTTTAATCTTTGACCGCTTCTGTGAATCAAATCCGCATGTTGCTTCACTTTTTTATCTTTTAATTCCAACAACAAGTCGGCGTTTCCAAGTATTCCAAAGAGTGGAGTCCGAAGTTCATGACTTAGGTTTGTAAGAAATATTGATTTCAATCTATTGGCTGCCTCAGCTTTTTCTTTTGCTTGAACAAGATCGGCCGTGCGTTCTTCAACTTTAATTTCAAGGTTGGCTTTAATTTCTCTTAACTCTCTTTCAATTTCTTTTCTCGAATTAATTTCCTCCCGCAAAGAAGTTCTCTGTTCAAAAAACTGATGAATCAAATCTGCAATTAATCCGAATTCTGTGCTTTTGTTTTTTATAGGAACAAGAATTGTTTCATCTTCTTGAATTAAGCTTTTGCTGACAACTTCTAATGGATAAATCACCCAAAAGAAAAGTGCAATTAAAATTGCGCTAACAATCAAAAACACACTAATTATTATAATTGGTATATTAAGACTGGATGAGCTTATCAATTCCTGCAACGAGTTGGATTTGTAACTAGAGAAAAGATAAGAAATTGTTTTTCCGTTCTGATCGTTCAATTCAATTTTACTATAAACTGTTGCCTCAGAATTTATAACTTCAGTTATTTTCTCTTTTATTTTTTCAGGGCTTACAATTTCCATATTGGAAAAAGTGATTCTTTGAAACTCCTTAAAAAATTCCTTATTCCAAATTCGTGCAACCATCATATAACCAAAAGGTTCATGCTTTCTTTCATTATCGGCAGATGGTTGAATGGGCATTACAAGTGCTTCAATGTATCCAACTTGGCATTTATAAAAGAAACGTGGAAATTCTTTTTTTGTAAGTTTATTTTCATCTAAGATATTTTTCTTTTCCTCTTCTGTAAAAGGAATCTTTGTAACTTCTGGATCTTGAGCCAGGTTATATGAATATACTATTTTTCGATTTTTATCAAACACCCATGCTGCATCTATTTGGGCAACCCTAAGCATGTCTTCAATATTAATTTTTGCCCACACCGGATCTCTTGTTGAAACAAATTTTACCATATCGTCCCAATATGTATAATCATATTCCCATGCATACATTACTTTACCAACAACATCCACTGCAACATTTAAGAGAACTTCCTGTTTCCTTTTTTCATCAAATCTCATTTTAACAATATCGTTCTTTAAGCGGTTATTTATAATTACAACAAATGCAATAACCGCCAGCAGAACAGAAATTATTAAAACAAAGAATCTTTTGTAAATATTCTTAAGCATAATTAAAGCTCAACTCCGACGGCCACACCAAAATTAAAAGTATCACTGCCTAGTGTTTCTTTTATCTCGTTATCTAAAATCCAGAAATTTTCGAAATATGTTCTTACAGAAATATTTTGATTTAAGGAGTATTTTAGCGTTCCTCCAATCATGTAATAGTTTAATGCATTCTTTGCTACACCTACATAATATTCGTTGAATGGTTCATTTCCATAACCAGCGCCTGTTGTTAAATCTAAAGATAAACCTTCGGCAATATTTTTAGAGTATTTCAAATCAAGCGAACCAAAAAAAGCTCCTCTTGCTTCTACTAAATCTTTTGAGAGAGAGGTGCTTAATGTAAAGTCATCTATCTCATGGCTTATTCCAAGACTAAATTCTGTTGTTGTGTTTACATCCTGCCCGGGATAAGTATAAAGGAATAAAGATGGTGTGAAAGTAAATCCGGAATAATCGTAATTGTATGTTACATAAACATCCAATTCGTTACCGGGAATATCATTCTTATCATGTAAAACAAAATTGCCCCATAGTTGAATTGTAAGTTGCTTCTGCGTTATGGCAATTGATGGTTGATATACAAGGCCGTCTGTAAAAGTCATTCCGCGCCAGACATATTTAGGCGTCATCTGCAGATCTACATTTAAGCTACCTTCTGATTCCTGAGCAACTATAAAATTTGCAAAAGCCAGCACACACAAAAGAATTAAAGATTTTAGTTTCATTGATTCTCCTACTTGTTGTTAATTGAGCTAGAAATTTGTTTCTCTTCATCTATATTGAAAATATTGCTCAGTATTAAAAGATCAATTTGACTTATTTGTAATAAGCAGAAAAATCCAAATAAATACAACTTATTACCACTATCTTTTAAATCTATTATCGATTTTCTTTTGTTTATTTAAACAAAAAAACCACCCAATTAGGGTGGTTTTTTGATTGAGAATAAAACTTTTGACTTAATTAGTATTTCATTAAAGAGCCTTGCCTTTCTTGTGCCTTTTTATCCCACTCAACAGTTGTTGTCTTTAGAAAATCAGCTTTGTCGGCCCTTAGAGCTTTCATATCTAAGCCTATAACTTTTTGTGCTTTTTCTTTTGTACTGAAATCAGGTAATGCTATTGGATATTTAACACCATGTTTAACTAAAACAAGTGCAACCTCTTTTCTTGCTTCCTCGGCACGTTGAATTGCATTACCCAAAATTCTCAATGCTTCTGCCGGTGCATGAAAACCTACACCATTTGATGCCGCCACCCAATCCCATCTCCACTGTGCTTGGCGAAGTAGTTTTAAAACGGTTTTCATTTCAGAATCAGTTGCTTTGTTATCCCAGGCAGCTTTCGCTTCCAGATGTGCTGCAGCTAATGATTTCTCTGTTAGTCTTAAAAGTTCTTTAACTTTGTCCTGTCTTTCATAAACATTTTCAATTAGTTTTTCCGCCTTTTCACGATGACATACCTGGCAACTATTTTCAATATTATTCAACGGGCTTTGAATGTGGTGATCTGTAAACTTAACACCACCTTCTGTTCTATAAGGCATGTGGCAGTCTGCGCAAGATACTCCTCTATCAGCATGAACACCTTTTGAAAAAAGTTCGTAATCAGGATGCTGTGCTTTTAACATTGGCGCTTTACTTAATGCATGTTCCCAATCTTTAAAGTCGGCTGCATCATAATATTCTTCCATTTGCTCAACAGTCGTTCCTTTATCCCAAGGAAAAGTTAAATACTTTCCCTCACCTTTGAAATAATATTCAACATGGCACTGAGCACAAACCAGTGATCGCATTTCGTTATGAGAAGCTTTAGCAATATCCTTTCCCTGCCTCTGAAATGCTTCGATTAGTGCAGGACGAGTAATTCTTAAATCCATAGTTTTAGGATCATGACAATCCTGGCATCCAATTGGATTAACAATTTCCTGACCCAAGTCTTTCCACTTAGCTTTATAAAAATTCTCTACTCCCATTTTTTGCATCATACGCGGAACATCGGGACTTTTACAGCTCCAGCATGTTGCAGGCTGTGGGCTTACTTTATTTCCACCGGTTCTTAAAATATTACGCACATCCTGAACTGCGTACGAATGGCCGCGCGGGGCGTTGTACTCTTTGGAAAAAGCGTAACCGGCCCACATAATCACAAGTTCGGGGGAAGATTCCAGATAATCTTTTTTTACTGAGCCAGCATATTTACTTGCGAACGTTGTGTCTGCCATTTTTAAATAGCTCTCATATTCTCTCGGGTAATTTTGCCCCCACACCTCATTGCGTGGTTCCCAATCTGCAATAGGTTTAACTTGCTGTAAAGTAAAAGATTCGTTTCT
>DAIEQP010000233.1 GCA_027347805.1 Ignavibacteria bacterium
TTCCTAAAATTTTCTGATGCTTCAACGAATTTACTTTAACCACCACACCATCAATTTCATAAGGTAATTCGCTTCTTTTCTGTTCCCACTCTCTGCAGAAAGAAATTACTTCTTGAATATTGTGGCAAAGCTTATAATTAGGATTGACTCTAAATCCAAGTTCTTTTAAAAGTTCTAGATTTTCAGAATGAAATTTTAACTCTGCTTTTTCTAGAAATAAATAGTATACAAAAATTCTTAATGGCCGTTGGGCAACTAATTTTGGATCCTGAAGTTTTATAGTTCCTGCTGCAGAATTCCTTGGATTTGCAAAAGTCTTTTCACCTTTTAATTCTCTTTCTTCATTCCATTTGTCGAATGCATCCTTCTCAATATAAATTTCACCGCGCACTTCTATTTCGCTTAAATCATATTTATGTGAAAGATTTTTATGGATTGAGAGCGGAACTGTGCGCATAGTTTTGACATTATTGGTTACTTCTTCTCCGCTTGTTCCATCTCCTCTTGTTACAGCAGCATTTAATTTTCCATCTTGATATCTTATACTAACTGATACACCATCAATTTTGAGCTCGCATACATATTCAACCTTTTCAGCGCTAGGTAAACCTTCATTTACTTTTCTATCAAAATCAATCAACTCTTCTTCATTGTATGTGTTGCTTAAACTTAACATTGGATATTTGTGCATAATGGTTTTAAAATCTTTTGTTAAGTCGGAACCCACACGTTGAGTTGGAGAATCGGGAGTAATTAACGAAGGATTTTCCTGTTCTAAATTTTTCAATTCATTGAACAGCTGGTCATATTCAAAGTCGCTGATTAAAGGTTGATTCAGTACAAAATAATTGTAGTCATGTTCTCGAATCAGAGACCGTAATTCTTCAATTCTTTGAGGAAGATTTTTTTTCATTACCGGTGATTGTATAATATCTTATTCCGTCTGGGGCCATGTAAATGTTTTTGCTTTCGCCGGTTTTACCAATATTAGGGACTTGTTTGTTATTATAGAAAATCTTTACAGCACCAACATCTCCCACACTTACTGAAAATTTATTCTTTGCCCGATAGCTTAGTTTAGCGCCTTTATCAACAAGTTCCTGGTAAACCACTTTACCATCAACATAAATTTTAACCCAAACACGGGCATTTACATGCACAGAAAGCTGAAGACTATCTGATGCAGCTTTTGGTTTAGAAATATTTTCTACGATTCCCTGTGCTTCTTCTTTTTGAATCTGCTTTTCTGCTGTCTCTGCTTTAACCAATTGGCTGTTTTTTGTCGTATCATCAACCTCGAAACGTACCTTTTCTGTTTGGGCTGTTTCAGTTGAAGATTCAACCATAATTATTTCTGAAGATTTTTGAATAAAAGCGAAATAAAAAACGATCAGAGCAATTAATAAAACTATTCCTCCGAGAATATAATTTAGTTTGATTTGTTTTTTAGGTCTATCATCTATCGAAGGATCAAACTGAGTAACAGTCGAATCAAATTCTTTGACATCCTGTTGTGGAATTTTTTCTTCAGCCACATTACTTTTCACCGGAGCAGGAATTTCTTTAGTAGAATTTACTTTAACTGTATTTTCATCCCGCCCATTTTTAATCGAATCAAATCTATCAATAAATTGCTTTGCATTAACATCTATGGTCTGGCAAAATTCTTTAATAAATGCACGAATATACAATTCTGGTAGGATATCAAATTTTCCTTCTTCAATGGCTTGCAAGAATTTGATATCAATCTTGGTGCGGTTAGAAATTTGTATTAATGTTATGCCTCTCTCTTCTCTAAGAGATCTAAGTTCCTGAGCAAATTGTTGTAGTGATTCAGCAGCCATATATACACTAATTATTTTTTACAATTCTTGCCGCAAAAGATCCGTCTATTCCATGCAAATGTGGTAGGGTTGCAACACATCCATTTTCATCTACAACATCTTTCGGCACAAATTCATTAGCGTTTGATAAAGAA
>DAIEQP010000250.1 GCA_027347805.1 Ignavibacteria bacterium
GGTTTCATAATCCATATCACTCAAAGTACTTTTTAATACACCTTTTACTACCAAGGCTTTTAGTTTATTTAGAATTCCTTTATTAGCATAACCTTTAATTCTTGATTTAAGGAAGGTCAGAACGCTTTCCCCAAATTTCAGAATTACATTTCCTACAAAACCATCGCAGACTATTATATCAGCTGTACCCTGCAGAATATCTCTTCCTTCAACATTACCAATAAAATTAAGCTTGGAGTTCTTTAGTAATTTCATGGTTGCAAAAGAAAGTTCATTGCCTTTTGATTCTTCTTCACCTACGCTCATTAATCCAATTGATGGATTTTCAGCATAATAAATTTCTCTGGCAAATATTGTCCCCATAACAGCATATTCAAACAGATGCTGGGGTTTGCTATCAACACTTGCACCTACATCAAACACAAGACAGAATTTATTCTTAATAGAAGGAAAAGTTGCCCCAATTGTTGGTCTTCCAACGCCGGGTATTCTTCCCATTATTAAAGTTGAAGCGGCCATCATAGCACCTGTATTTCCAACACTAACAAATGCATCAGCTTTTTTATCCTTTACTAATCTTGCACCAATTACAAGTGATGAATCAGGTTTGGATTTAATTGCTTCAGTAGGTTTATCATGCATATCAATAATTTGAGATGCATGATGGATCAGTTTCTCATCAATTGAAATATTATTTTCTTTTGCAGTACTAAGAATTTTTTCTTTGTCTCCAACAAGAATCAATTCAAATGAATTATCATCCTTTAATGCTTCAATAGCACCAAGTAATTCGTGCTTGGGGGCGAAATCGCCCCCCATAGCATCGACTGCAATTCTGCATTTTTTTGAAACTGGTTCTGTCATCAATAGAAGTTTATTGTTCTGGTACGAACATTGACCTGCCGGCATAGTAGCCGCAGTTAGGACAAGCTCTGTGGCTGAGTTTAATTTCACCACAATTTGAACAGCGATTTAGAGTTGGTGCAACAGCTTTATAATGCGTTCTGCGCTTATCTCTTCTAGTCTTCGACATCTTACGTTTCGGATTTGGCATCGTTCACCTGCTTATTTAGTTATTAAAATTTTCTTTCAATTTTTGTAATGGTGCCCAAATATCGTTATTTGGCTTGATCTCACAATTACATGTTTCAATATTCAAATCTTTCCCACAACGAGGGCATAATCCCTTACATTCATCATTACATAGCTTCTTAAGTGGAATTGCAAGATTTACATATTCAAATACATCTTCTGTTAAATTTATTTTATCTTGCTCTGGCGATAAGATTTTGAAATTATAATCTTCACTATCCGTCTTTTCTTTGGAGAACATATAACTTATCTGAAAATGGTTCTTAAGTTCTCTGGTAGTATCGGAATTGCATCTGTCGCAATTAAACTTATAATTTACACATAAATCGCAATCCAGCACAATCTGATGAGAACTTTTATCCATTTTCACATCGAGATCAACATTACCAAAGAACATTTCTACAAGACCCAACTTCTTTACGGGTTCGGTTAGCCTGAATTCGTGAACACCGTTCGAAAAATTAGTATATTTAATTATCATTATGAAGAACGCAAAAAAAATTGGGTCAAAATATATATATCCGATCTTTTATAATCAAGAATTTGCGTTTTTCAATTATAAATTGAAAAAACAGGATATTTAGCCATATGCCATTTTTTTCATCACTTTTAGCTGCTATTCTTCCGATGTCATTCTATCTGATTCTAATTTGGAAAATGGATAAATATGAACCTGAGCCTATTAAATTTGTATTAATTCATTTTTTATGGGGTGCATTTGGTGCGGTAATTTTAGGTGTTTTTGGAACATTACTTTTAGGATATGCTACCGGAATTAATGGTGCCACTGAAACTGAAAACACAATAAATATTATAATTTTTGCACCTTTAAGTGAAGAACTCGCTAAAGGAATTTTTCTACTATGGACAGTAAATTCGAGAAAATTTGATAACATAACAGATGGAATTGTGTACGGATCTGCTATCGGATTGGGTTTTGGAATGACTGAAAACTTTCTCTATTTTATTTCGTTTGGAGATTCCGCTAATGCCTGGTTTAATTTAGTAATTATTCGAACATTGTTTTCTGCAGTTATGCATTGTATTTCGACCGGTATTTTTGGTGCATTATTAGGTATGGCAAAATATGGTAATCTCTTATCAAGAACATTTTTACCATTTTCAGGACTTGGAATTGGGATTTTCATACATTTCTTTTGGAACTCTGCTGTGATTTTTAATGGTACATCTGTTTATGGTTTTATTTTTATGATATTTTTAATAGGATTATACTTTGGGATAATTAGACTCTCAATTTATAATGAAATGAAAATAATAGAATCTCAATTAGAAGAAGAAGTGAATTTGGGAATTCTACCAGCTAAATTTCTTCCCATAATTTCAACAAGGTTGCGTCATAAGCCTGGTTGGATCGAAGAAGACAAAAGAAAATTATACTTTAATACTGCTGTCCATTTGGCATTTAGTAAGATGAAATTTAAAAAAGTAAGAGATTCTAGAAAAATAATTTACCTTCACGAAGTAAACCAAAACCGTGAAGCCTTAAAAAATATTCTTTCAAATAATGTCGAAATAGTAAGAGATATTTAATGGCAGTTGGAATTTATGGCGGATCATTCGACCCGATTCATTTAGGTCATCTAATAACCACTCAAATGGTTTTTGAAAAGCGTTCGCTTGATAAGATAATTTTCGTACCCAGTTACATTTCCCCACTTAAACTTGATGCAAAAGCTATTGATGTTGAACATAGATGCAAAATGGTTCAACTTGGAATAAAATCCAATCCGCATTTCGAGCTAAGTGATTATGAAATTAGAAAAGGTGATGTTTCTTACACGATAGATACTTTAATTCACTTTAAAAAAATTTTTTCTGAAATTGAGTTAATCATTGGTTTGGATAATCTTGTTGTTTTTGAAAAGTGGAAAAATCCTGATGAAATATTTGAGCTTGCCAAAGTAATTGTAATGGTCCGTCATCAGGATAATCTTGAAATCCAGAAAAATAGATTTTTTGAGAAAGTATATTTTGTAGATACACCAACCATCGAAATTTCATCAACTGATATTAGAAAAAGAATTAAAGAAAATTTGCCGATAGATTTTCTCGTCCCAAATCAGGTTGCTGATTATATCATTAAAAATAATTTATATAAATAACTAATATGATTTCAAAAGATTTTATCCAGAAAATATTTCAGCGAGAAAAAAAATCAGTCTCACGTGCAATATCAATTGTAGAATCAGGTAATTCCGAGGCAATTAGTTTATTAAATGAAATTCATAAAAAAAACGGCAGCGCTTACAGAATTGGCATAACAGGCCCGCCTGGTGCCGGTAAATCAACTCTTACAAATCAACTCACAAAATATTTTAGGAAACTTAATAAAACAGTTGGAATTATTGCGGTTGACCCGACTAGTCCATTTACCGGCGGAGCCTTGCTCGGTGACCGTGTTCGTATGAGTGAAATTGGTACAGATCCGGGTGTTTTTATCAGAAGTATGGCAACAAGAGGAAGTCTTGGCGGCTTAAGCAAAAAAGCTGTTGACGCCGCAGATGTAATTGATGCAGCAGGTTTTGATTTTATAATTTTTGAAACTGTGGGTGTCGGTCAATCCGAATTAGATATTGCAAATGCTGCCGATACAACAATAGTAGTTTTAGTTCCGGAATCAGGTGATTCAATTCAAGCAATGAAAGCCGGATTGATGGAGATTGCCGATTTCTTTGTTCTGAA
>DAIEQP010000259.1 GCA_027347805.1 Ignavibacteria bacterium
TAAACCTGTAAAAGATGGGATTAACAATTATGAATTAAGCATTAACTCATCTAGTTTGAAGATAAATTCTATTTCAAATACAAAGAAAATTAAAGATCAGGAGACTATTGTCACTAAGTTAACCAAACCAGCATTTGAATGGAGTTTATCGCAGAATTTTCCAAATCCTTTTAACTAGTGATATATTTACTTTGTTAGTAGTACTAATTGAGCTTATCTTTTGAATATGCCGGAGTAATTAATATGAAGTTCAAAACTATCTTAATCTTTTTTTTTGCTGCACTTTTAGTCCAACCTGTTTTTACACAAACTATTTCTAAACACAGGGTAATAATTCTTACAGACATTGAAGCGGATCCGGATGATTCAGAATCAATGGTGCGGCTTCTGTTATATTCAAACGTAATTGATATTAAAGGACTTATTGCAACTACATCATGCTGGCAGAAAAACAGGGTTGCACCTGAATCAATTGTAAAAATTGTTGAAGCTTATGGAAAAGTTCAGCAAAACCTTTTAAAACATGAATCCGGTTTTCCTGATTACGAATCACTATTAAAGAAAATAAAACATGGTTTAGCACAGTATGGAATGAATGGTGTTGGTGAAGGAAAAGATTCCGAAGGTTCAAACTGGATAATAAAAATTCTTGAAGAAAAGGATAACCGGCCTCTCTGGATTTCTGTATGGGGCGGTGTTAATACTTTAGCACAGGCACTTTATACAATTAGAAAAACTAAACCTGAATCAGAAGTGAATAAACTGATTGCAAAATTAAGAGTCTATACAATTTCTGATCAGGATGACAGCGGTATGTGGATAAGAAAGAATTTCCCGGGAATATTCTACATAGTAAGTCCCGGTGATGATTACGGCAGTGCAACATGGAGTGCTATCAATACTTTTATAAATGGAATAAACAATGAAACAATCAGCAATAAATGGTTAGCAAAGAACATTCAGCAGGGGCATGGTCCTCTGGGTGCAAAATACCCTGATGTAGCTTATGGAATGGAAGGAGATACTCCATCATTTCTTTGTTTAATACCTAACGGATTAAATGATGCCGAGCATCCGGAAAAAGGAGGATGGGGAGGCCGTTATGAACTTTATAAACCTGATTTTTCAACAATAAAAAAAGGTTCATCCGATGTTCCTTTAGAACCTGAAACAAGAGAAATCTGGACAAATGCAGTTGATAGTTTCAAACCATATTTATTCAATGATTATGGAAGAAGAGTTCGTCCAGATTCAGCCGAATTCAGAGATAATAAAGTATCCTTATGGCGGTGGAGAAATGATTTTCAAAATGATTTTGCGTCGCGAATGGATTGGTGCACTAAATCATTTAAGGAAGTTAACCATCCTCCTGTTCCTGCATTAGGACATCCTGAAGAGATCAATGTTAAATCAGGAGAAGGTTTTAGTTTAAGTGCAATTGGTACGACAGATCCTGATGGTGATAATCTTAGCTATCTATGGTTTAATTATCCTGAAGCCGGTTCATACAAAAAATTCATTAAAATTGATTCGGCGGAAAATCTCTATGCAGTATATGTGAAAGCCCCGGTTGTTGATAAAAAGGAAACTGCTCATTTTATTCTTAAAGTTACTGATAAGGGAATACCTCAATTATCCAGATACAAACGAGTAGTAGTAAATATATTACCAAAATGAGCGGGAAGTTAAATTTGAATTCGCGGACATTACTATACGATTAAAGTATATAAATCGTAATTCAGGAGAAAAATTTTTATCTTGGAAACGAAATTAATTACGATGATTAGTGGCAAAGAACGAAACATCAAATAGAAAGAAAGAACATATACAACTCTGTTTAACAGATAAAGTTGCGTATGCTAAATCCAGCGGATTTGATGAATATGAATTTGAACACTATGCAATCACAGAAGTAGATTATAAACAGATTGATCTCTCTACAAAATTTTTTCAGAAGAGAATTAATTATCCATTTCTTATTTCTTGCATGACAGGGGGAACAACCGAAGCAGAAAAGATTAATGAAAAGCTGGCAATTGCTGCTTGTGAATTGAATATTCCAATTGGTGTTGGTTCACAAAGGCAGGCGCTTGAAAATAATTCTTTTCATGAATCGTATAAAATAATCAGGAAAAATGCCGGAAGTGTTCCGGTTATTGGTAATATAGGCGCCGCTCAAGCTGCCTTCTCTTCAAAATTAACTGAGGAAATTCAGTTCCTTATAGATCTTGTTGAAGCAGATGCAATGGTTATTCATGTTAATCCGCTCCAGGAATTATTACAAAAAGAGGGGGAACCGAATTTCAGCGGACTGCTGAAGAACATTAAAAAACTTACGAGACAAATTAAGACTCCTATAATTGTAAAGGAAGTTGGTTCAGGAATAAGCAAATCATCAGCTAAAAAATTGATTGACGCTGGTGTTAAAGGTATTGATGTAGCAGGTGCAGGCGGAACAAGCTGGGCTGCAGTTGAATTATTAAGAAGCAAAGCAAAAGATGATTACTTTAAAGAATGGGGAATGCCAACCACTTATTGTGTTAGAACGGTTAGAGATTTAAAGAAGAAACATGAGTTTATGTTAATTGCTTCAGGCGGAATCAACAGCGGGATTGATATTGCTAAATCAATTGCATTAGGTGCCGATCTTGCCGCTTCTGCAAGACCTCTGTTGAAAGAAGTTATGAATAAAGATGCCGGAAGTGTGATACAATTATTAAAAAACTGGTTTGATGATTTAAAGAAAGTAATGTATTTAACCGGATCACCGAGCATAAATAAACTACATAAGTCGAAAATTCATTTGAAAAGGGAAATGATTTGATATCAAGCGGGACAAAATATAGTAAACTTGCAAAGAGTGAAGCTTCTAAAATTGATAAAATTATAATTGCATCGCTAAAAAATAGAAAACCGAAATCTCTTTATGATCCCTGTAATTTTATCTTTGCAGGAGGAGGAAAGAAACTGCGTCCTCTGCTTCTCTTATTTTCTGCTAAATCCGGAGGGGCAAAATTTAACTCAGCCTACAATGCTGCGGCAGCTATGGAAGTTGTACATAATTTCACTCTTGCTCATGATGATATTATGGATAATTCCCCGATAAGGAGAGGCAGGGAAACACTTCACAAAAAATATGATGTGAGCACAGCTATTCTTGCCGGTGATACATTATTCGCAGTAGCATACGATTATTTACTGAAAGACTGCAGGAAGAATATCAATCAGATCATTTCGGCATTCACTAATGCAATTATAGAGGTTTGTGAAGGGCAGAGTCTTGATAAAGAATTTGAGACAAGAGAAA
>DAIEQP010000262.1 GCA_027347805.1 Ignavibacteria bacterium
TGTTTCAAGACTTCCCGGTAATGATAAAATATTTTGAGACTTAACCTGATTTACTTCTTCATCCTTTGGCGGGTTATCGCCAATATAATTTGATGTTTCCTTAAATATTTCTTTCATGGATTCAATTGTTTTGTCTGCCTGAACAATTCCATAAAATATATATGGTCTTTGTCCGCGTGCATTTGGCATAAAGCTTCCGGAGCCATATGACCAGTGTTTATCTTCACGAAGATTCATATTGATTCTTGATGTAAACATTCCGCCCAGAATATCATTCATTGTTTCAATTGCAATATTATCCTTATCGCCATAAGGCGGGGCAATCTGTGATGCAAAAATAATTGACGATTGTGACCCGGGACGATCCATCAGATAAATGACAGGTTTATTTCGCAATGCAACTTCCTTAATTTCCTTTTTAGGAACATCGCCTGCTTTCCAACCGGCAAATAATTTTTCCAGTTTCGGTTTTATTTCATTCATGGTTATATCACCAACTACAACGAGTGTTGCATTATTTGGTTTGAACCAAGTCTGATGGAATTTAACCATATCATTACGTGTCATTTTCGTTACGGTTTCTTCAAATCCTGAACCGGAAAATGGATTTCCGTACGGATGATTTTTTCCATACAGATATTGTGGAACCACACGTAAACCCATTGCAGTTGGCTGGGCTTTTTCTCTTTTAATTCTTACCACTGTTTCTTTTTTCAACCGATCCAATTCTTTCTCGGGGAAAGATGGATTAAGAATTACATCTGCAAATAAATTTAATGATTGATCCAGATTAGCTTTCAATGCTGAAAGATTTACAAATGATGCATCTAGATTTGAACCAGTACCAAGATTTGCACCAAGCATTGATAATTCTTCGCTTAATTGAAGCGCATCTTTAGTTTTTGTTCCTTCGTCAAGCATATTCATAGCCAGGCTTGCAGTGCCAGCTGAAGAGAACTGATCGCTTGCATAGCCGGCATCGAGCATAAGATTTAAATTTACTACCGGAATAGTTTTTCTTTCTGCCAAAACTATTTTCATTCCGTTTGACAATTCAGCTCTTTCAACTGCAGGGAATTTTGAATCAGGAGGTGTTCCGGTATCTGGCAGTTTTTTTCTATCAACATCACTTTTACCAGCAGCCAGCTGCGGAAAAGGATTTATTTCCAATTCATAAACACCATCGGATAACCATTTGTTGCCGACAGCTGTAATTTCTTTTGCTGATGCATCGCTGATATATTTTAAATAAGTTTTATAATAATCGGGCGAACCGCCGTATACCATATTTGTTGCAAGGATGTCAGATTTTCCTCCAAAGCCTCCGATGCGTTCGATTCCGCGTATAAAACCGGCAAGATACTGAGTCTTAACTTTTTTCAACTCTTTTTCAGTCGGTCCTGATTTTAAAATTTTTGCTAGTTCTTCATCAATAGCTTTTTCAACTTTTGATAATTCAACACCAGGTTTTACATCTGCATCAATAAAAAACTGTCCTCCGATTTCATTATCCCACAAATAAGAACTCACGCGTGTAGCAATCTGCTCATCATAAACTAATCTTTTATATAAACGGCTAGTTTTTCCGGATGTAAGAATATTTGCAAAAAGTTCTAGCTGAGCTGTTTCTTTTTGTCCCCAGCCCGGTACGTTCCAAACTTTATATAATCTTGATTGCGGAACCCGATCCTGAGCAACCTGTCTTCTCGAACCGCTCATCTTTGAAACATATGATTGGAATTTTGATACTGGTGGTCCAGGAGGAATATCTCCAAAATATTTTTCTGCTTTTTGTTTTGCTTCTTCAATTGTAACATCGCCGGCGATAACAAGCACTGCATTGTTGGGACCGTAATATGATTTAAACCATTCATGAACGTCTTCAAGTTTTGCAGCAGTCAAATCTTCCATTGAACCAATAACCGTCCAGGAATATGGATGTCCTTTGGGATATGTACCGGCAGTGATTAATTCTTCTGAAATTGCATAAGGTTCATTTTCGCCCTGACGCTTTTCGTTTTGGACAACACCGCGCTGCTCGTCTAGTTTTGCCTGAGTGACAGCGCCGAGCAAGTGTCCCATGCGGTCGCTTTCCATCCACATAGCAAGATCAAAAGCGCTCTTCGGAACATTTTCAAAATAATTAGTGCGGTCGTTATTTGTAGTTCCATTCAAATCTGTAGAACCGATTTTTTCCATCACTTTGAAATAATCATCATTATAATTTTCACTTCCGTTGAACATCAGATGTTCAAACAAGTGAGCGAAACCGGTTTTTCCAAATTTTTCATTTTTTGAACCGACATGGTACCAAATATTTACCGCTACAATTGGTGCCTTGTGATCTTCATGAACAATCACAGTAAGTCCATTGCTCAAGACGAACTTTTGAAATGGAATGTTGATGTCTTCCACTTTTTGTGGGAATAAATTGGAAGTAATACCCAGCAATAACAGGAACACAAACAATGTTTTTGCTTTCATATATCCTCTCGTTTTGTGATGAATTTTTATAGAAATGAAATTCAATAAATTTTGAAGAACTTAAACTTGCCGGTAAATTATGAAAGAATTTTGAGAAGTATTATACCGCTTAAAAAAAAAGCCCCGCTTTCTGCGGGGCTAGCATTCATTAAAGAAAAATCAATTTTTTACTTTATTACTGCCCCTAAACCTTTTATCTGGTAAACTTTCTTTTCAGCACCTGCACAGCAATCATCTTTTTCTTTTTTAGATTTAGCATCAGCCATCTTTTCATCACATTCTTTTTTATCCATTTTAGCTTTACCATCTTTCTTCATTTCCTTATCAGCACATTCTTTCATATCCATCTTTGCATTGCCTTCTTTTTTCATTTCTTTATCGCATGACATTTCCGGTTTTACTTCTTCAACGGTTCCTTCAACCAAAGCAGTTTTTCCTTTGCTGTCTTTTGGAAACACAATTTCGCCATCATTAACTTTTACTTTTATTTTTTGTCCTTTCTTATCACCGGCAACTTCAATCCAGCATCCTTTTTCCTTACATACGCCAAGAATTTTTCCTTCAACAAGAACCGGTTTACCTTCAAAGTCTGTCGGGTTTGAAAGAATTTTTGAAACAGGGGTTTTATCTTTTAAAGTAATTGCTTTTCCAAGTTGTTTTTCTGCGGCGTTGATAAAGGTTGCAGTAATTAAAACCGCTAATAAAATAACTTTCTTCATTATTTCTCCATGATTGATTATTTAGTGGGCTAAAATTAGCAGAAGTTACCCGTTTATGCAATCCAGATAATCAATTGTTATATTTGAATAACAGCTATCAGATGAAGGCGCTCTGCCAAGGCTTTTAGCTGATCACAAATACTAAAAGCTGAGAGCTAAAAATGTTTTGCCAGGTTGTCTTTCCTTTGCCATTTCGAAATTCATTTACGTACTCTGTGCCGGATGAATTAAAAACTTCCGCTAAAATTGGTGTTCGGGCAGTTGTTCCTTTTGGTAAAAGAATTTTAACCGGCTTTGTAATATCTGTTTCTGAGAAAACAGTTGTAAAAGAAAAAATAAAACCTGTTCGAGATATTCTTGATGAACTCCCAATCTTCGATGAAACGGCTCTTAAGTTTTATGAATGGATTTCAGAATATTATTTGAGTTCGCTTGGTGAGGCGCTAAGAAATTCCGTCCCTTACGGTAGCGACGTTGAATCCAAGAGAAAAGTTGTTGTTGATATTCCATTTTGTTCTCAGCTGCTGAACCAGGAACAAAGAAAGAACTCTCCTCGGGCAAAATTATTAACGGCGTTAACCGAAAAAGAAGTCCACAATATTTCGCAGCTGCAAAAACAATTGAAAAGCAAAAGTATTTATTCTTCTTTACGATCACTGGAAAAAATCGGCGCACTTTCAATTCTGGATCTTGTTGAACAGGGAAAAGTTAAAGCGAAAAAAGTAGCTTTTCTTAAACTTACAAAACCCGTTGATGAGATTTATGATTTAATGCCGGAGATGGAAAGAAAATCTCCAAAACAAATTGTAATTCTGCTTGAATTAATTGCGGCTAAAGAACCTATTCAGCAATCGGAGCTGCTTAAAAAGACAAATATCAGTTCTGCGGCAGTAAACGGCTTGCTTAAAAAAGGATTGATTGAAGTTTTCGAAAAGGAAATCGAGCGGGTTTATTCGGAAACCTATTCGGAAGAAATAAAAAACATCGAACTTACTTCCGACCAAAATAAAATTGTTGCCGCAGTTGGAACAAAAATAAAAGAAAAAGAATTTGATACATTTTTAATTCATGGTGTTACTGGGAGCGGTAAAACCCAGGTGTATATTGAACTTGCTAAAGATGCAATTGAAATCGGCAAGAGTGTAATAATTCTTGTCCCTGAAATTTCCTTAACTCCGCAAATTACTTCCCGTTTCTTTAATTATTTCAAGGATCAAACAGCAGTTCTTCACAGCAGAATGTCGCTTGGGGAAAGATATGATTCATGGAGAGGAATTGTTGCGGGGAAGTATAAAGTTGTGATTGGACCACGTTCAGCTTTATTTGCGCCGTTACAAAACGTGGGATTAATAGTTGTTGATGAAGAACATGATCAGAGTTATAAGCAGCAGGATCTTGTTCCTAAATACAACGCAAGAGATGCTGCCATTATTCGAGCAAAATTTTCTGATTGTCCTGTGGTTCTCGGCTCTGCTACTCCATCAATAGAAAGCATGTACAATTCAAAGACGGGAAAATTCAAATTGCTTGAACTTCCCGATAGAATTGATAATGCCAAACTTCCTTCAATAAAACTTGTAGATGTTACAATCGAAAAGAAAAAAAAGAAGATGGAGGGAATTTTTTCCCAACCTCTTCTGGAGGCAATCGGCGAGAGAATTAAAAGAATTGAAAGCGTTATTGTTTTGCAGAACCGCCGGGGTTTTGCAACACAGGTTTTTTGCAACGATTGCGGCGAAGTACTTACATGTCCCAACTGTTCGGTTTCAATGGTTCATCATCTTAGTAAAAATATTTTGCAATGCCACTATTGCGGTATAATTCAGCCTGTTGTAAAAGCCTGCCCAACATGTGGTTCAATCGGATTAAAATTTTTTGGAACAGGAACACAGCGCGTTGAAGATGAACTGGATTATTATTTTCCTGATACAAAAATAGAAAGGGTTGATTCTGATTCTGTAAGCAAAAAGGGCGCGCTTGGAGAAATATTAAACCGGTTCCGCAAAGGTGAAATTCAAATTCTTGTAGGCACGCAAATGGTATCCAAGGGCTTGGATTTTGGAAATGTGACTCTCGTCTGTGTGGTTGCTGCAGAAACTTCACTTTGGATTCCCGATTTTCGTGCTGATGAAAGAACATTTCAATTGTTAACTCAGGTATCGGGCCGTGCGGGCAGAAGCGAGAAAGAAGGCGAAGTAATAATTCAAACTCAGAATCAAAAACATTTTGTGCTGCAAAAAGTTTTAGCGAATGACTATAAAAGTTTTTATGAAAAAGAAATATTGCTTCGCGAGCAGGGAGGTTACCCGCCATTCACTAGAATAGGATTGATTGAAGTAAAAGATGAAAAAGAAGATCGGGCACGCGGGGCAATTCATGATTTATTTAATTATCTGAAACAGTTTCAAAAAGGACTTCAGATTACCCCGCCGACTGAAGCAATAATTTATCGTATAAAAGGCTTTTACCGCTGGCAGATTTTAATTAAGTGCAGCAAGAAATATGATCCATCCGGTAAAATTCTGCGTGCTGCAATAATGAATACGATAATAGAGTTTAATCAAAAGTCGAGATTTAAAGAAGTAAAACTGATTGTTGATATAGATCCGCAAAACATTATATGATATCGGGCAGCCGCTACAAATATTTTATTCTTAATAAACCGTATGGAGTGTTAACTCAATTCACAGATGATCAAAACCGCCCTACACTTGGTTCGCTTCATAAATTCCCGAAAGATGTTTATCCTGTTGGCAGACTGGATATGGATAGTGAAGGACTGCTTTTGTTAACTAATGATAAACAACTTACTGAAAACCTGCTGGATCCAAAATATAAACATGAAAGAGAATATTTTGCTCAGGTAGAAGGAATTCCTGGTAAAGAGGCAATCAAGAAACTTTGTGATGGAGTTCTTATAGAAGGCAAAAAAACATTGCCTGCAAAAGCAAAATTAATTGACGATCCTAATTTTCCGGAACGAATTCCTCCGATCAGGGAAAGAAAAACAATTCCAACCAGCTGGATTAGTTTAACACTTGTTGAAGGAAGAAACAGGCAGGTAAGAAAAATGACCGCAGCGGTTGGTTATCCAACATTGCGTCTTGTTCGTGTTAGAATCAAAAATATATTGATTGGAAATTTGAAACCGGGTGAAGTTAGAGAATTAAGCGAAAAAGAAATTATTGCACTGACAAGAATTAAATAATACCACGATAGCATGCCTGTCGGCAAAAAAGCGAAGCCGGGGTGTCCGACTTCGCTCAAATGAAAACATTCTATATAATTTTTTTATCCTGCAAAAGCTGAAAGGAATGGAACTGCTTTTGCAATGTAGAAAAAGAGAAGTCCGAAAATAATCCATACTGCAAAAACTGTAATAACATATTTTTTAATGTCATCTGATTTATTCATCTTGGCTAATCCAATACCGAAAATGAAATAAAACCAGATAGAAACGATATCAAGCTTGCCGAGTATAAATCCGGTTATTGTGGATTTTTCCATACCCATAAAATCAGCAACGCTTATTCCAACCATTAATTTGCTCATTGCCATGGATATAATAACCATTATGATGTAACCAATTGAACCAATGTAATGGGGCAGGCCATAAGCAACCATAACATCTTTATAGGTACCGGCTCCTTTCAAACCAAATTTTGTAACAAGTAAAAAGAATCCGGATATGACAAAGAATACAATAAACATTACAATTGGAGTTCCAACAATTAATCCAATTGCCTGAAAAGCATTACCTTGTTCCATATTGTCTTCAATTCTAGCCATTTGTTCATCTGCCTGATCGCGCGTCATCTGTCCTTTTTTTACAGCCTCATCAAAATTTTTCTCGATCTGCTGCAATCCTTTTTCTTTCTGCTGCTGGCGTATTTCAGCATTTGTTCTTAAAACAAATTGTCCGAGTATTATAACAACAATCATTACAAACACTGGTAAAATCCAATCAACTGTCTTAGCAGGAAACTTCGAGATTTTCCCGTAAGTATTCTGCGGTTCAGTAAATAATCCAACAAGCTTATCAGTGTGTGAAAGTTCCTGTTCTTCCTGATTCTCTTCAATGGAGGACATCTTAGGCGCATCCTGGTTTTGCATTTCTTCCATTTGATTTCTCCTAGTTAATATTGGGTGAGGTTAACTGAATGCAATCTAAAAAAAATACATGCTAATATCATCTTTTAAAAAGTAGTTTTTACTTCAACAGAGGGTTAATAATTCTTAATTTGCTCTCACTAAAAAAGAGGAATAATGAAAACAATTATTGAACCCTTCAGAATAAAATCCGTTGAACCGATTAGATTTACAACAAAAGAGGAAAGAAAAAAAATACTAACAGATGCGGGTTTTAATCCATTTCTAATTCATGCCGATGATGTTTTAATTGATTTACTTACAGACAGCGGAACATCTGCGATGAGTTCCGATCAGTGGAGCGGTATTATGCGCGGTGATGAAAGTTATGCCGGTGCAAAAAGTTTTTACAAGTTTGAAGATGCAGTTAAAAAGATTACTGGTGATGAATTTATAATTCCAACACACCAGGGACGTGCTGCCGAGAAAATTTTATTTTCTGTTTTAGGCGGTAAAGGAAAATATTTTGCCGCTAATACATTCTTTGATACAACACGCGCAAATATTGAATTCACAGGAGCGGAAGCTGTTGATCTGCTGAATGAAACTGGAAAGCATCCGGAGAAGAGAGCGCCTTTTAAAGGTGATATGGATGTTGACGCATTGGAAGGATTCATAAAAAAATATGGAAGAGAAAACATTCCTTTAATTGTTCTTACAATTACAAACAATTCAGGGGGCGGTCAGCCTGTTTCGATGAAAAACATTAAAGATGTTTCTGCCGTTTGCAAAAAAAATAATATTCCTTTGTTTTTAGATGCATGCCGTTTTGCCGAGAACGCTTACTTTATTAAAATGAGAGAGGATGGCTATAAGGATAAATCTGTTTTAGAAATCTGCCAGGAAATGTTTTCATGTGCTGCGGGTTCAACAATGAGTGCAAAGAAAGACGCGCTTGTAAATATCGGCGGCTGGCTTTCATTAAATGATGAAGAGCTTGCAATGAAATGCCGAAATCTTTTGATTGTTACAGAAGGATTTCCAACTTACGGCGGATTGGCAGGACGAGATCTTGAAGCGATTGCACAGGGACTCGAAGAGGTTGTTGATGAGCATTACCTGCAGTATAGAATAAGAAGCACCGAATATCTTGGCGAGAAAATGCTTAGCAACGGAATTCCAATTATTGAACCGCCTGGAGGACATGCAATTTATATTGATGCAAAACGATTCGCTCCCCACATTCCCGCAGAACAATTTCCGGGGCAGTCAATTACATGCGAAATGTATATTGAAGGCGGAATTCGTGCATGCGAAATTGGCAGCGTAATGTTTGGTAAAAATGCAATGATGGAACTTGTGAGAATGGCAATTCCAAGAAGAGTTTATACTCAAAGCCATATTGATTATGTGGCCGAAGTATTAATTGAAGTTTACAAAAGGAGAAATGAATTACGCGGTTACGCATTTACTTACGAGGCGCCAATGCTGCGTCACTTCACGGCAAGATTTAAACAATTATAAAACTTAGCGTTCTTTGCAAAGGAAAAGAATGAATAAACATTTTACATATAAGTCAGATAAACAGCTTTGGAGAATTTTAATCTCGGATAACGACAAACTTCTTCTCGAGACTAGAAATACTGAAACCAAGGAAGTTTATTTTCATTGTTTTGATTTGATTACTGGTGTTGAGATATTTTCCAATCTGCAGCTTGAAGAAAAACAATGGATTGGAATTGAAACTGTCTATAAAGACATAATTTACTTTCACAGATTTCCCAAACCGGATTTACCCGGCCACAAAGAAATTATTGCATTCGATATTGCATCGCAAAAAATAATATGGACTAATACTGAATATTCCTTTCAGTTTATTTACAATGACAAGATTTATTGTTTTGTCCAGGGATTTGAAGATCGTACTTATTTTGCGATTGATTACCTGTCCGGTGGATTGATTGAAGAATTGGGAAGCAATTATTCGATGATCAACAATCTTCGCTCGGAAGCAGATCAATCCAAAGATTGGAGCCGGTATATTTATCCTGTGAGAATAAGAGAATCTGAAAATGAGGCTGAAAAAAAACTCATTGAATCTAAAACTGAAAAACTACAACTTGCCGGAGAGATAGAATTTAATGTTTACAGGAATATGCTGATGTTTAATTATCATGAAAAAAACAAGGGCGGAACCTATACAAACAAATTTCAAATAATAGATGTAGAATCCGCTAAGACAATTTTTGAAAGCGATATGAATCAGAATGTAAGCAATTTATTCACCGATTCATTTTTTATTTATAAAGAATTTTTGTTTTTGCTGAGAGGCAAACACGCTGTTGAT
>DAIEQP010000263.1 GCA_027347805.1 Ignavibacteria bacterium
TAAAAAAATATTCTTCGCAGGATAATGTACAGCCGAGGTTATCGGTACTTGGCGGAACCGAATGGAAATCCACCAAGAAAAAAACTAAAACAAAAATTATTGAAGCCGCCAGAGAATTAATTACACTTTATGCAAGAAGAAAAGCTGCTGTTGGTTTTTCATTTAGTCCAGATTCAATTTGGCAGCGTGAGCTTGAAGCTTCATTCATGTATGAAGATACTCCCGATCAAACCAAGATTACAGAAGAAATAAAACAGGATATGGAAAATGAAAATCCAATGGATCGTTTAGTCTGCGGTGATGTTGGATTTGGAAAAACAGAAATTGCGGTTCGCGCTGCATTTAAGGCAATTAACGACAGCAAACAGGTAGCTCTTCTGGCACCAACAACAATTCTCACTGAACAACATTACAACACATTTAGAAATCGTCTTTCGCAATTTCCTGTTCGTGTTGAAGCCCTCTCACGTTTTCAATCAGCAAAAAAACAAAAAGAAGTTTTGGAAAAACTTACAAAGGGTGAAGTTGACATAGTTGTTGGTACGCACCGGCTTTTATCGAAGGATATTAAATTCAAAGATTTGGGATTGTTAATTATAGATGAAGAACATCGCTTTGGTTTAATGGCAAAGGAAAAATTGCGGACATACAAATCGAATGTAGATACATTAACTTTAACCGCCACACCAATTCCGCGAACATTGAATTTATCATTACTTGGTGCAAGGGATCTTTCCATAATGGCAACACCGCCGCCGAACAGGCAGCCTATTTATACTAAGGTGGATAAATTTGATATTCATAAAGTACGTGAATGGATTTTGAACGAAATAAAAAGGAATGGGCAAATTTATTTTGTTCACGATCGTGTCCAGTCAATAGAAAAAATTTATTCATATATAAAAAAATATATTCCTGAGATAAACATTGGTGTAGCACATGGCCAAATGAAACCGGCAGAACTAGAAAAAGTTATATATGACTTTCTGAACAAAAATTATCACATGTTGATTTCTACTAAGATCATTGAATCTGGTCTAGATATTCCAAACGTAAATACAATAATTGTAAATCGTGCTGACCGTTTCGGGCTTGCAGAACTTCATCAATTGCGTGGCCGGGTTGGAAGAAGCGACAGACAGGCATACGCATATTTTTTGGTTCCCTCGTTAAATACAATTACAAAGAAGGCTGTTAAAAGATTGCAGGCGATTGAAGAATACAACGATATTGGTGAAGGATTTAATCTTGCAATGCGGGATCTTGAAATACGGGGTGCGGGTAATCTATTAGGTACAGAACAAAGTGGATTTATCGAATCAGTTGGTTTTGATCTTTATCTGAAAATGGTAGATGAAGCAGTAGAAGAATTAAAACAAAACGAGTTTAAGGAAATCTTTAAAGATTTTCCTCGTCAACAGGAAAGAAGCGAGCCTACCATTGATACATATTTTGAATTGACAATTCCGCATGATTATATGCCTGACCAATCGGACAGACTTAGTTTTTATACTACATTGTTTACGCTTGCAAAGATTGAAGAACTGGATGAAATTAGAGATGAAATGCGAGATAGGTTTGGTAAACCTCCTCTTACAATTGAAAGATTAATACAAACTGCTGTGTTAAGATTTTATGCTTCATTCGCGCTGCTTGAAAGAATCATTATTCAAAAACAGAAAATTATTATTGTACTGCCTAAAGGAGATAGGGAAGACTTTTATAAGAATAAATTTGTTCTGCTTTTGACCCACATCAATGCTAAATATTCAAAAGAGATTAAATTTGTGCAGGCAAATGAGACATTAAAACTTGAATTGAATAATAAACATGCTTCTCCTGAATTAGCGCTGGAGTTTATGATCAATATATGCAAAGAATTTGCTGAAGTAATTAATCCGATTGTAAAATAAACTGCTATAAAATTATTAGTGAGGAATTGTGACTAGAGCAAAAATTATTTTCATAATCTTGATAGCCATTATAGTCGGTATTCAATATGTCGATGTTGAAATATCAAATCCTCCTGTAACCGGAGATATTGAAGCTCCAATGGCAGTTAAAACAATTCTGCAAAAATCATGTTATGATTGCCACTCAAACGAAACAAAATGGCCATGGTACAGCAAGATTGCGCCCGTAAGCTGGTTTATTGCAGATGATGTAAATGAGGGAAGAAAGAGTCTGAACTTTTCTTATTGGGAAAGATTGACAACAGATAAACAACAAAAACTTCTATTGGAAATAATTGAAGAAATTGAAAAAGATGAGATGCCTCTTGGAGCGTATACACTTCTTCATCCCGGGGCACGGCTGGATTTGATGCAAAAAGAAGTTTTAAAAAAATGGCTTAAGGAATAATCTATTTTCTCAAATGAATATGAACTATCGCCGCTAATTTATAATTTGTAATCAAAATTTGATTTAGCCTTCCAATTTCTAGAGGTGGTAATGTTCAAACCATTCAACATAACAGAAAACAAAGTTACACCCGCTCAAAATGGTAAAGGAACAATTCTTGTCTATATTAATCCCGATGAATTTGAAAGGAAATTTTTAGTTGAAGAATTTAAACTCGACGAACATACACTGAATTCAGCTCTTGATGCCGACGAACTTTCGCGTCTTGAGTTCGAACCTGATCACATCGCAATGATTTTTAAAATACCTAAGAATTACACAGAAAAAGAATTACTTCTCTTTAGGGTTAATTCTATGGGTGTTTTTTTATTCAAGGATAAGTTAATTGTAATTGTTAATGATGACATCAACATTTTTCATGGTAAACATTTTAATAAAGTTGTTTCTTTAAATGATATAATGCTTAAGCTGATTTTCACTTCTATTATTCATTTCATAGATCATCTTAAGGTAATTAATATGCTTTCTGATGAAATAGAAAAGAAAATAAGCCACGCAATGGAAAACAAATATCTGCTTAATCAGTTTACACTTGGAAAAAGCTTGGTTTATTATCAGAACGCAATTAACTCCAATACCGCGTTAATAGAAAAATTGAAACTGAATGCTCCTAAATTGAATTTTGCGACTGATGAAGTTGAATTGCTCGATGATATTTATATTGAAAATGCTCAATGCTACAAGCAGGCAGAAATTTATTCAAATATTCTTGCCAGCCTGATGGATGCAAAAGCATCTATAATCAGCAACAACCTGAATGTCTTGATGAAAACATTGAACATTATAACTGTCATGATAATGGTGCCGACATTTGTTGTTAGCGCATTCAGTATGAATGTTGGTATTCCCCTACAAAATCATCCGCTGGCATTTTTTATTATTATGGGTTTTGCATTAATCTCAGTTCTTAGTTTTTTTATTTTCTGGAAATGGAAAAAGTGGTAAATAATTCTATTTAATTCTATGGCCAAACTTTTTGTTGGAACATGTAATTGGAAATTTGAATCCTGGAAAGGGCTTGTTTATTCTGCAGGAGAAGATGTTAATTATCTGAAGGAATATTCAAAACTTTATAATACAGTCGAAATCGGCCAGTGGTTTAATTCTTTACACGGGAATAATAAAGTAATTTTGCCGAAACCCCAGCTTGTCAGATCATATCAGACATCAGTTAATAATGATTTTAAATTCACTGTTAAAATACCAAACAGTATTACACTCACACATCTTTATAGTAAAGCTGATGACGAAACATTAATTCCGAATTCTCATTTTTTATCTATCAATCTGCTGGAAGAATTTTTACAGCTAATAAAACCGCTGAGACTCAATTTGGGTCCCTTAATTTTCCAGTTTGAATATCTAAATAAGCAGAAAATAAAATCGCAGCTTGAGTTCCAGGGATTGATTAGAGAGTTTGCCGATAAATTACCTGCAGGTTTTCATTTCGCAATTGAGACCAGAAACCCGGCATATCTTAACGAAACATATTTTCAGTTCCTAAGAGATAACAAGTTAAACCATGTGTTTATTCAGGGATATTTTATGCCCTCGATCTTTGAAATATATAAACGTTACAAGGATTATATAAGAGATTATACCGTTATCAGATTACACGGCTCAGACCGCAAGGGAATTGAAACCAGATCCGGTGGCGAGTGGAATAAAATAATTGATCCCAAAGATGATGAGTTAATGCTTCTCCTTGAAATGATTAATGAACTGCTCGAAAGAAAAGTTGATGTATATCTAAATATTAATAATCATTATGAAGGATCTGCACCGCTTACAATTGCAAAGATTGAAAGATTGATGCAAACAAATAAATGAGGAAGAAATGGATCATTCGTTAGTAACAACAACTTTTACTCTTGATGGATACCGCGTTGTTAAAAATCTTGGTGTTGTTAGGGGAATAATTGTCCGTTCGCGTTCGGTATTCGGAACAATTGGCGCCGGCTTGCAAACATTATTCGGCGGCAACATTACATTGTTTACTGAACTATGTGAAAGCACAAGGCGCGATGCATATGAATTAATGATTCAGCATGCACAGGCAATTGGTGCAAATGCTCTTATTGGTGTTCGTTACGATGCAACTGAAGTTATGAGCGGTGTGACTGAAGTGTTGTGTTATGGGACTGCTGTTGTTGTTGAGAAAAACTAAATTGAGTTAAATATTTGTAAAACAAAAACCCCAACTTCTTGTTGGGGTTTTTGTTTGCATCAAAACTGGAAGTAAATAAAGGGCGCTATATCTGCGGATTTAAATTGCGATGCAATCCAGATTACAACCACAAGCAAAATTGCTTGTCCGTACCAGGGAAGCGCAGTAATAAATTTCCTGAAACCAATCTCAATTTTAACCGGCATAAAATGCAATATATATCCAATCACCATTAAACCGAGAATGATCGGCATCTTTTCTGCAAACTGGATAAATACTTCCGCATGGAAGAAATCTTTTATTTGTGTTATCGCATCCTTAATTACCTGCATATCAGGAGCGCGGAAAATTAAAAATGAAAATGTTACTAGGTGAAAAGTGATTATAATCTGGAAGAATTTTAAAAACTTTGTATCGGCAATTCGAAGCATCTTATAAAGTTTTTGTTTTGGTTTCTGAATCAGCAATGCAAACGACATCATAAATCCGTGCAGCGCACCCCAAATAATAAAATTCCATCCGGCGCCATGCCAGATGCCGCATACGACAAAAGTAATAAATAGAGCTATTATATTCGCAAATATCCTCAGCGATCGAATTGAAAACTGAAGCGGCTTGAATAAATAATCGAGTAACCATTTGCTGAGTGATATATGCCAGCGTCTCCAGAAGTCTGCAATGCTTGTTGCTTTAAAAGGTGAATTAAAGTTATCCATCAATTTAAAACCGAGAAATAATGCTATGCCGATAGCCATATCGGTGTAGCCGGAAAAATCGCAATATATCTGAAGTGAATAGCCATAGATTGCAAGCAGGTTTTCAATTCCAGTGTAACGAAGAGGGAAATCAAAAATACGGTCAACAAAATTGAGACTGATATAATCTGCGATTACAACTTTTTTGAATAGCCCCGCAATTATTAAAAATGTTGCTTTGCCTAAATCCTCTTTTGTTAAATATAAATCCTGATTTATCTGCGGGATAAAATCTGATGCGCGGTCAATAGGTCCTGCAAGTATATTCGGGAAGAAGAAAACATAAACACAAAAATCCCGGAAGCTGCGGGTCGGCTCCATTGTTTCCAAATAAACATCAAAAACATAGTTAAGCGATTTAAATGTGTAGAATGAAATTCCAATAGGCAGGAAAATCGAGAGCGGTTCAAACTGCCCTTTATTTATTTCTGTAATCACCTGCAGAATGAAATTCGTGTATTTGAAATAACCAAGTATTCCGATATTTAGAATTATTGCAAGTAATAAATTCAGCCTTTTTAATAGAGGCTTTTCAGTTGATGAAATAAAACGGGCGAATAAAAAATTGACAGCAGCAGATATAACCAAAATACCGGCATAATATCCTGCGGATTTGTAATAGAAGTAAAGTGAAAAAACAATCAGCAGTCCGAGCCTGACCATTTTGTTTTTGCCAAAAAGGTTGTAAAAGACAAGAAAGATCAGGAAGATAAATAGAAACAAGCTCGTGCTGAATATGAGCGGATCGGATGGATTATACTTTAGTAAATCCAACAAAGACTGCGTATTAATATTAAACATATGCCGAATTATTTTTGTGATAGAAAAGAACGCTAATTTAAAAGTGGCTTTAATTAATAAGTAAAGCGTTCAAGGAAATTATTTTCCAAGCTTAGAATCGACAAGTTTCTGCAGCTCGCCGACGCATTTCAGGCGTAGTAACTCTATACTCTTAAACTTAACGCCAAAATGTTTTTCAACCGCAAGAATAATATTGATGTGGTTAAGCGAATCCCATCCAGGAACCTGCGGTGCAATTGTTTCATCCTGAATATCAAAATCATCTAGGTTAAGCTGTTCAAGAATAACTTTTTTTAATTCCGGTGATATCATTTACCTGCTCCAGACTTGTGGATCATTTTGTTGAGATAATCTTAATTTATTAGCAGCTCTGCTCGGTTTACCGGCAGAACTTTTAATTAACCATCGTGAAGGTACTAAATAAACTTTATGTATGTTAACTCCAATTGCCATTCCGGCTTTCATTACTGCGAGACGAATATTATTTTTTTCCTGATCTGAATCTGCTTTTGTTTCGGCCACAACAGCAACCTGCTCGGTTCCCATATCTTCGCTGTCCTCGGCAAATGCAATTACTCTTCCCGGAATAACTCCTTCAACTTGATTAACAGCATCTTCAACATCTTCTGGGAAAATATTGTTGCCCGCAACAATTATAATATCTTTTTTACGGCCGATTATAAAATACTCGCCGTCATAAACAAATCCATAATCGCCTGTAAAGTACCATCCGTCTTTTACCGCTTCAGCGGTTTTTTCAGGATAATTTCTGTAGCCGTCAAACATTGAAACGGATCTAATTGCAATTTCTCCAACCATTTCAGGAGCTAGTTCCACTCTGTTGTCATCAACAATTTTAATCTGGCATTCATCAATCAACCGGCCAGATGAAACACAGGTTCTTACAATAGAGTTTTCTGTTGCGAGCTCAACAATGCCGTTCACCAATTTAGTCCTGTCAACTTTTAATTCTGTTATTGGTTTACCGGGTATTGTTTGCGTAACTGCAAATGTTGTTTCTGCCATCGCATAACAAGCACCAAGGGCCAGAGGATTAAAATTGTATTTCTGGAATCTATCAAGAAATTTTTTGTGGCTTTCGCTTCTTACGGGTTCACTGCAGTTAATAGAAAGCCTCAATGATTCAAGCGATAAACCTTCTAGTTCCTCGTCCTGAATTTTTTCCGCAAAAATGTTATATGCAAAATTCGGCTGCCAGCATAAAGTTGCTTTCTCCGCAGAGATAGCTTCAAGATGAATTACCGGTGCAAGAACCCACTGGAACGGATCAATCTGAATCGAAGTAATTCCATATGCTAGCGGAGTATGAAAAGCAGCAATCAATCCCATGTCATGATAAAGCGGAAGCCAGCTGGCAATTTTATCACTATCATTTAACTGCAGTGAGGTTTCTAAATTTTTAATGTGTGTTAAAACAGCATTGTGAGAGAGCACAACCGGTTTTTGCAGTCCTGTTGTTCCCGATGAATGTTGAAGCAGAATCGGGTCTGTTGAAGAAATATTTTTAGATGCAGCTTCAATTTCTTCATCAACAACAGTATCAATTTCTTTTTCCAGGTCCCATTCCAAAGGGAAGAAAATATTTTTTATTGTGCTACCCGGTTTTTCAACAAGCGGTCTAATGTGTGATTCGAGTGACCGCTCTGTAAAAATATAATCAAGCCCGGAGCGCAAAGACATTCCTTCCAGTCCCTGGCGGAATTTATCGGGATGCAGTCTTGGATTTGGATATGCAAGAACAGCCGGCAGTGCGCCTGTTCTTGATACACCCATATAAATAGGGTAGAAAAATTTATTATGCTGAATAATAATAGCGCACACTTCCCCTGGTTTTACACCCGCACTTTTTACAAAAGTGGAAAACTTTTTCGCTGTATCAACTATCGATTTGAAACTCCAGCGAAATGGTTCTTCTCCGGCATTCCAGTGAACAATAGCATCACGATCGGGGAAATTTTTTGAATTCATTTCCCATCTTTGCCAGAGAGTTGTTGTATCGTTTGGATTGAAAGTTGCCATGATCAGCTGTATTTAATTTAAAATTTAGTTATGATATTTCATCTGCTCCAAACCGAAGGGTCAGTTCCTTCAATCAATCTTTCTTTGTTTGCTTTACGGCTTGGTTTTCCTGCAGAACTTTTTATTAGCCATCTTGGTGGCACTAAATAAACTTTTGAAATGTTAACATCGATGCTCATGCCGGCTCTAAGTACAGCCATGCGTACTTTATTTTTTTCAGCTTCAGTTTCAACTTTTGTTTCTGCAACAACTGAAACAAGCTCGGTACCCATTGTTTCATCATCCTGTCCAAATGCAATAACTCTTCCTGGTATTACTCCTTGAGCCTGGTTTACTGCGTCTTCAATATCTTCAGGATAAATATTTTTACCGGCAACAATAATTATGTCTTTCTTTCTTCCGATAACGAAAAACTCGTCATTGTATATAAATCCGTAATCACCGGATAAGAACCAGCCCTCTTTTAAAACCTCGGCAGTTTTCTCGGGATAATTTCTATAGCCGTCAAACATTGATTGTGAACTGACAACAAATTCACCGACTGATCCAGTTGACAATTCGTTTTTGTTTTCATCAACAACTTTTGCTTTACATCCTTCAATTAATCTTCCGCTTGAAACACAGTAACGCTTAACTGAATATTCATCGGCAAATTTCAAAATACCTTTAGCAAGTTCATTTCTATCAACCACCAACTCTGTAATCGGTTTCCCGAGTTCTGTAACAACAAGTGCCATTGTAATTTCTGCCATTCCATAAACACAAGCCAGTACATTTGGCTTTAATCCGTATTTAGAAAATCTATCAACAAATCTCTGGTGGCTGTAATGTCTTATTGGTTCACTGCCATTTAAAACTGTGCGGACAGATGACAGATCTATTCCCCGCAATTCCTCATCTGGAATTTTATCCGCCATTATGTTGTAGGCGAAATTAGGCAGACAAGTAATTGTTCCTTTTTCTTTTGTTATTGCTTCTAGTAAAATTACAGGGGCAATAACCCATTGAAACGGATCCATGTGAACCGTAGGAACTCCAAGCGTAAGTGGAATAAGAAATGCTGCAATCAACCCAAAATCGTGATACAGAGGAAGCCAGTTTACAATTTTATCTTCAGGTGTAAGTTTTAAAGCTTTGCCCAGTGCAGTTATGTGCCGGTTAATAGCTAAATGAGAAAGCATCACAGGCTTTTGTAAGCCTGTTGTACCGGATGAATGCTGAAGAAGCACAGGTTCGGTACTAAATATTGAATTTGAAACTGCTTCTATTTCGCTATCAATTTTATAATCAATCTCATTGTCTAAAGCCCATTCAAGAGGAAAAAGAATTTTCTTAATTGTACTTCCCGGTTTTTCAACCAGTGGAGTTATTAATGGTTCAAGTTCTCTTTCAGTAAGTATGTAATGAAGACCTGAACGCTGAGACATTCCTTCTATACCCTGACGAAATTTATCCGGATGCAATCTTGGATTCGGATATGCTAATACAGCCGGTAATGCACCGGTTCTTGAAACACCAAGATATATGGGATAGAAGAATGGATTATGCCTAATTATTATTGCACAAACCTGATCCTTTTCAACGCCTGCTGCTTTTATAAATGCAGAATATTTTCTGGCTGTATCAATTAATTTTTTGTAATTCCAGCGGAACGGTTCTTCACCTGCAACCCAATGAACAATAGCTTCCCGATCTGGATTATTCCGGGCGTTATAAACCCATCTTTGCCAAAGAGTTTTTTGTTCATTAAGGTCAAGGCTAAAGTTTATCATTGATCACTCACTAGTTCGCTTTACTATATTCATCCAGTAAAGCATCCGTAAATAATTGTGATACTTTTTTAGCTCCTTGATCATTGAAATGAATATAATCTTTAAATGCCAATGGAGGAACTGCATTTACCCAGTTTGGCATTGAGTTGGCGCCTCCCATTGCTTCAAACAAACTCCAGAATGCAATACTTGTAGTTCTTGCAATGTTTTTTTGCGAATCAAGCAGACGAAGTATTGTTGGATCTGTTACAAAGTCTGAACCTTTCTTGGTAGATTTATCATGAATGGAAACGAGTATAATACTTGCTTTTGGGAAAACTGTTTTGAAATTGTTTACAACTTTTATCATTTCTCTTTCGTACCATGAATAATCTGCTTTATTACCCGCAATGTTTAATCCAAACTCAAGTATGATGAGTTTATAATCCATATATTTTGCAAAATCTTTCAGCAATGCTGGACTTATGTTAAGCAGATCAACGCCGCTGTTTCCTCTTAATGGAAAATTATCAACATAAACACCCGGTTCATTTTCTAACGAAACACCGAATACCAATGCCTGGTCTGCAACCGGAAATGTTATTTTTACTGAACGGGCTTTTCCTTTTGGTTTTAAAACTAATTCCTGTAAACTGCCGCCGGGAGTAAGTGCAGCGGTTTGAGGAGCGCTTCCGTCAAATGAATATGAAATGCTTGAAGGTTTTGCGTTTGTGTAATAAAGTTTTACTGTGCTGAAATCCCGCAAGTATCTTCTTAATGGTGTAGTCTCATATTGCACCCATGCATCATTTCCTTTGGGAATGTTTGCTTCGCCGCTGATTCCAAGGGGTAATCCTTTTGGATTGCTAGTATATAGTGATGCAGATTCCCAATTACCTTGAGAGAAAGAATGCTTTGTTGTGGATCTGAATGAAATATCCTGAGATACAATTCCAAGCCATCCGGCACCATTGCCTCCCATCTTTGTCTGTAAAATTTCTCTGATATCAGCAGTAACTAAATCACCTTCAATTGCCGAATCGCCAAAGTGAGCAACGCGAATGCTTTTCTGTTTTGCAAGTTTTACAGCCTCGAAAAAATAATTCAGCTGTTTTAAATCTCCCGTTAATGGTGTCTTTTTTCCTTGTAGTTCTAATGCAGCAGGTGAAGATGAATTTTCTTTTTCGCCCTCAAAAAAATTTGTTAGAAAATTCATAGAAGCAAAATTAAAACGGGGATGAGTATATAGATTATTAATTGCCGGTTGTTCAACCTGAATATTTTTAATATCTATTAATACGTCAACAGTTCTAATAGTAAAATTAATTTGTGGAATTAAATATTCTATCTTAACAAAAGAAAGCGCTATAAGCATTACAGCAGTTAAAGCAACAATATATAGCGGCTGTTTAATTTTGTTATCGTTCATTTTAGTTTCCATCTATTATTTTAAAATTTTTATGATTCATTGTAAGTTTTGTTTTTCCAGTACCACCATTTAAGCTTCTCTTTTTCCAATTTTTTCTCTGTTGCGTAGTAAACAGCACAGCGAAAAGTGTAAAGCAAACATGGATCTTGAATTATACCTGCTAATTTATTTGATCTTTTGTACAACAATGCAGGATTTTTTCCATTTAAATCAGAAATTTTCCGAATTCCGATATTCCACAAGTCAAGTGAAATTGATTTGCCGATACCGGGAATCTGCTGAAGCTCTTTTAATATTTCCTTTTGGCTCAGCCCTGTCATGTTTATAATTTATATTTCTGTAAAATTTTTTCGACTTCACGTGCCCAAATTCTATATGGTCTGGCATTAAAATGAATTCCATCCCAGGTATATTCATCTTTCAGAAATCCGGCTTGAGATATTGATGGAAGTAAATCTATGCAATCAATTTTATTCAATTTGGCATAATCAGATAAAAGTTTGTTGAGTTTATCTACCTCACGGTTTCTGCCGGCATTTACTTCCGGTTTAACACCCTGATCTTTAGCATAGTTCTGAGCGGCATAAGTGGTAAGCTGAATTACTGGAATTATATTTTTTGCCTTAAACTGCTTAATAATTCTTACATAAACATTAAAAATATCTTCAACCGGTGTCCAGTTGTAAATGTCATTTAATCCACCCATAATAAAAACGATTTTGGGATTATAACGAAAAACATAATTTAACCTTGCTTCATAACCTCTAAGCACGTCACCTGTAATTCCCATTTCAAGTACATTATTTCTGCCTAATAATTCTGTCCATACACCGCCGTGTGTCAGTGAATTTCCGAGCATTATAATGTCAATCTGGCGGATCTTATAAGTATCGTAAAGTTCAAGTTGCCTTCCATATAACGGATTGGATTTATAGCGTAATGAATCGGTCAATGCAACTTTGGATTGAGCAAAAGATATTACTGAAATTAAAAATAAAAGGAAAAATGGAATGAGTCTTTTGTTAAGGAGCATAGATGTTTCTCGGCAGTACTTTCACATAATTATTAGTTAGTATTTGAAAGATAAGGTTATCGAAAATAAAACAAAAGCGGCGGACTTTGTTTAATTCTCTGTTGTTTTCGGTGAATCGGTTTTTTTCTCGTGTTCGGAGATCTTAAATCGTAAGTTTTTCTCCATGGCAATCATTTCGGAAATCTTTGCTGTGTATTCCTCTTTCTGGGTGTCGTACTTTACTATTTCCTCTTTTAATGCCCACAATTCACTCTTTAGATCAGTAACCCGTTTATCTAATTCACCAAATTCTTTTGTAAGAAGTGCAATTTCACCGGAAATTTTCGATTTACTTTCAGTCATCCTGGAATAATCTTCTTCTGTCTGCTGCAATATTTGCTTTAGTTCTTTCTGAAGTAAATCTTTCTTGTTTTCAAGTAAACCAATCTCGGTATTTAACTTTTGCGACAGGAACTTTTGAACTGCATTCTCTTCTTTTAGCTTTAGCAATTCTTGATTAAGAATTGTTTGTTCTTCTTTTAGATTCGAAAGAATCAATTCGGCGGCAGATCTTTCTTTTTGAAGAACTTTAGTTAAACCGCCATATTCTGCTACCTGGGTTGTTTTTTCAAGAAGGATTCTTTCTTTGCTAACAAGTTCTTTTTCTTTCTCTATAATTTCCTGTCTTAATGCACTTAATTTCTCTTTATAGCCGTTAAGCTCTTCACCAAATTCTGAAAATATTACTGTTAGGTTATTTTCAATTTTTAAATGATTCTCTTCAAGATCAATTCTTTTCTTTTCCAGATCTTCAACAACTTTTTGGTTTTGTTCTACCGCAGATGATAGATGTTCTTCTTCGTTTTTTAACCTGAGAATTTTTTCCTGTATTTCATTTTTTATAAGATCGAACTTGAGAACCTCATCCTGAAGAAAGTTTTTTCTGTCAGATAATTGTTTTATCTCATCTTCAATTTTTTTGCTTGTTTCTCTGGCAAAATTGTAATGTGAATCAAATTCATTAAATTCTTTCTGTTTGGTACGGAGCTCGTCCAGTATTGAATCCCGTTTTTCAGAAAATTCGTTGAATAGTTTTTCTTTTTCGGAAAGCTGTGCAACAATTGCAGAAAGTGAAGTTTCAAGGTTGTTCTTAATTTCTTCACTTAACGTAATTTTTTCATCAAGCTGTTTTATTATTTCGTTGCGTTTTAGCTCTTCATTTTTAAAATAGTTTAATTTTTCGGCCCATTCGTTTTCAGCCTTCCTTATTCTTTGAGCAGATTCTTCAGCGTCATTTTCATAACGGGAAATTATGTTTTGTATTCGTTCTTCCTCAATACGCAGCGATTCCAATTTGCTGTTTAGCGAGTTTTCCTCTTCATAAATGAGAGAGATTTTACGATTCAGTTCTTGAAGCTCAATCTCCTTGTCTTCAATCTCCTGCATTTTTTGTTTATTGATGGATGAATCGACTTCTAAGGTTTGAACTGAAGATGCTAATGAATTTTTATTTACTTCAAGATTTTGGATTGCATCGTTTAATTCGGAAATTCTATCGGCTTTTGCGGCTATTTCTTCCGTTAAATTTTGAAGCCTGTTCTTTTCCGATTCAGATTGTTTCTGCAGCTCGTTAAGTTCGGCTTTCGCTTCAACAATTTTCTTTTCTAACTCAACTACAGATTGATTTTTTTGAAGAAGGGTATGAAGAGTGTTTTTTAATTCATCGTTTTCTTCAACTAATTTTTCGATTTCACCTTTTGCCTTAGAAGAAAAAAGACTCATTTAAATCCACTCCTTAACTCGTCAATTGGGAATTAATTAAAACAAAGATAATAAACTTAAGATAATGTAGCTCATAATTATTGAAAATTGCGAATCGAAATCATTCTATTAAAACTATTCTTCCTTTAAAATTCTTTCAAGATAATCACGATATAAAGATTTGGGAATTGAACCAATTACTTTTTCAAATTGCGGTTTATCGATGAAACCTTTTATGTATGCGATTTCTTCAATACATGCGACTTTCAATCCCTGCCTGTCTTCAATAACCCCAAAAAATTGGGCGGCTTTTAGCAGTGCTTCAGGCGTGCCGGTATCAAGCCATGCAACGCCGCGTCCTACTTTTTCAACACCAAGCTCACCCCGTTCAAGATAGACCCTGTTTACGTCTGTTATCTCTAATTCACCCCGCGCGGATGGCTTCAGGTTTTTCGAAATTTCAACAACTTTATTATCGTAAACATAAAGCCCCGGCACTGCGTAATTTGATCTTGGTGTTCTGGGTTTCTCTTCAATGCTGATTGCTCTTCCTGTTTGATCAAATTCAACGATTCCATATCGCTCAGGATCTGTAACCTGGTATGCAAAAATTGTTGCGCCGGTTTTTAATTGATCAACAGCTTTGTAAAAGAAATCAAGTTTACCATAAAAAATATTATCGCCAAGAATTAATGAAACAGGATCGCCGCCTATAAATTTATCGCCAAGTATAAATGATTGTGCAATTCCATTTGGCGCCGGCTGGACTACATATTCAATATTCAATCCGATATTGTTGCCATCGCCGAATAATTTTTTGTAAAGAGGAATTGTTTCATCGTTCGATATTATTAAAATATCTTTTATACCTGCGAGCATTAAAATTGAAAGCGGGTAATAAATCAGCGGCTTATCATAAATCGTTACAAGCTGTTTGCTGTATACTTTTGTCATTGGATACATTCTTGTGCCCGAACCGCCCGCTAAAACAATTCCTTTCATCTGAATTTCCTATTTGTTATCGGTAATATATATTCTTTCATTTTAATTTTCTTTAATGATAAAATTTATTTCTGTTTTCTCACTCATTGGAAACGATTCTGGACATAAAACTTCTTTATCTCAACATTATTTTCTTGGAAATTTTTTGAAAGCAAAATAAGTTTCGTGTGTAAATTTTTTTCCAATCAGGAAATTAAATGCACGCTCATAATACTCACGTCGAAACTCTTGCCGGCAAAATTGAAGAACTTACTTCACAATCTGTAATGCAATGTTATCAATGCGGTAAATGTTCTGCGGGCTGCCCGGTAAGAAATTATATGGAAGATTCACCCAACCAGGTTATTCGTTATGTTCAATTAGGATTTGATGATGAAGCACTTCATTCATCCACGCCATGGCTTTGTGCAAGCTGTTTAACGTGCTCTTCACGCTGCCCGCAGAATTTTGATATAGCAAAATTTATGGATGCAGTTAGGGAAGTTGCCCTTGAAATGGAAATTGATGTAAAAGAAAAAGATGTTAAAAAATTTCATGAAGCTTTTCTGAATCAAATAAAGAAAAACGGTAAAGCATTTGAATTCGGAATGGTGAGGGAGTATAAATTAAAAACTCTGAATCTGTTTCAGGACGTCGAGCTTTTTCCCGAAATGCTGTTAAAAGGGAAATTGAGTTTGTTACCGCACAAGAAGAAAGATATTAAACATATCAAGAAAGTATTTGATGAAATAAAATAGAGGCAGCTCCTTGAAAGTTGGTTACTATCCCGGTTGCTCACTAAGCGGAACGGGAAAAGAGTACGACCTTTCCATAAGAAAGGTTTTAGAAAAACTCGATGTTGAACTTGCTGAATTAAATGACTGGTCCTGCTGCGGTGCTACTTCTGCGCACGCAACAAATCATTTCCTTTCGATCGGATTATCTTCGCTTAATTTATTCCAGGCACAAAAACAGAATCTCGAAGAACTCTTTGCACCATGTGCCGCCTGTTATAATAGAATGGTTGTTGCTAAAGATGAACTTGGTAAAGGAACCGAAACAGCAAAGAAAATTTCTGCGCTGAATAATGGAGAATCAACTGCGAAAGTTAATATCATCAACATTATTCAATTGTTTGAAAAAGCCGGACTCGAAAATATTTCCGCCAAAACAAAAATGAACCTGAAAGGAATTAAAGCTGCCTGTTATTACGGATGTCTGCTAGTTCGTCCTTTCAGCATAACAAAGTTCGACGATGCCGAGCAGCCGGTAGCAATGGAAAAAATTATTTCGGCTGTTGGTGCAGAACCGGTTGACTGGAATTACAAAGTTGAATGCTGCGGAGGTGCGCATTCAATTGCACATAAAGAAATTGTAGTTGATCTATCAAAGAAAATTATTGATGATGCCGTTAAACATGGCGCTAATGTTATAATTGTTGCCTGCCCGATGTGTCATTCGAATCTTGATATGCGCCAGCGTGCAATGAAAGATACTGCTGCAATTCCAGTCCTTTATCTATCAGAATTTGTCGGCCTTGCGCTTGGAATAGATTCAAAAGAACTTGGAATGAATCTTCATTTTACCAGTACTGAACCGATTCTCGAAAAAGTTTTAGTTAAGGAGTGACCAATGCGAATTGGAGTTTTTGTTTGTCAATGCGGCGAAAATATTGGTAGAACTGTTGATTGTCCTGCGGTTGCAGAAGCAGCCGGAAGATTTCCAGGCGTTGCTTACTCAGTCGAATACAAATACATGTGTTCAGATCCAGGGCAGAATCTCATCAAGAATATGATTAAAGAAAAAAATCTTGATGCAATTGTTGTTGGTTCCTGTTCTCCTCACATGCATGAAAAAACTTTTCGCAAAGCCGCGCTTGATGCTGGAGTAAATCCTTTTCTTTGCGAGATTGCAAACCTGCGCGAGCATTGCAGCTGGGTTCATGAAGATATTGTTGACGCTACAAAGAAAGCAATTGATCTTGTCCGCATTGCAGTTGAAAAAGTAAAAAAGAATACACCGCTTACACCAATTCGTGTTCCTGTAACAAAACGTTCTCTCGTGATCGGCGGTGGTATTTCAGGAATCCAGGCGGCGCTCGATATTGCTAATGCAGGATTTGAATGTGTTCTAGTTGAGAAAGAACCCTCAATCGGCGGACACATGAGCCAGCTCTCTGAAACTTTCCCAACTCTTGATTGCTCTCAATGTATTCTTACTCCACGAATGGTTGAAGTTTATCAACACCCGAAAATTAAATTGCTGACTTATTCAGAGGTTGAAAATGTAGAAGGATTCATCGGCAACTTTAAAGTAACAATTAGAAAGAAGGCGCGTTCGATTGATGAATCAAAATGTACCGGCTGCGGGCTGTGTGTTCAAAAATGTCCTATCAAGAAAAAAGCTTACAATGAGTTCGAAGAAAATTTAGCTCATCGTCCGGCGGTTTATGTTCCTTTTCCTCAAGCAGTACCAAACATTCCTGTGATTGATAGAACTGTTTGCACATACTATCAAACAGGCAAATGCCAAATGTGTGTAAAAGTATGCGGCAGGGAAGCAATCTTCTTTGAACAGCAGGATGAAATGATTACAGAAGAAGTTGGATCAATCGTTGTTGCCACCGGATATAAATTATATTCTATAGATAAGAAGCCGGAAGAAAGTGAAATTAAAGGTTATGGTGAATATGGTTATGGAAAATATAAAGATGTGATCGACGGATTGCAGTTTGAAAGAATTGCAAGCGCATCCGGACCAACATCGGGAGAAATACTTCGGCCTTCCGATAATAAAGTTCCCAAGAAAATTGTTTTCATTCAATGTGTCGGCTCGCGAGATGAATCAAAGGGATTTTCTTACTGCAGTAAAATCTGCTGCATGTATACGGCAAAACACGCAATGTTATATAAACACAAAGTTCATGATGGCGAAGCATACGTTTTCTATATGGATATTCGTGCCGGTGGAAAAGGTTACGATGAATTTGTTCGCCGCGCGATTGAAGAAGATCATGTAAAATATATCCGGGGAAGAGTTTCACGCATATATGAAGAGGATGGAAAATATATTGTCCGCGGTGAAGATACAATTGCTGGCAAACCAATTACAATTGATGCAGATTTGGTTGTGCTGGCAACAGCAATGATAGCGCAGCCGAATGCAGTTAAGCTTGCCCAGACAATTGGAATGTCGTATGATAAATATGGTTTCTACAACGAAGCCCATCCAAAACTTCGTCCTGTGGAAGTAAGCACGGCTGGAGTTTTTCTCGCCGGTGCATGTCAATCACCAAAAGATATTCCTGAATCTGTAGCGATGGCATCAGCGGCGGCAAGTAAATCACTTGTACTATTCGGATCTGATTTTTTGGAAAGAGAACCAACAGTAGCAAAAGTAAATGAATCAGTTTGCGCAGGTTGTTTCTATTGCCAGAAAGTTTGTGCTTATAACGCAATTGAGAAAAAAGAAATAAAAGATAGAAAAGGTAATCTGGTTAAAGTAATTGCTTATGTAAACAGCGGGCTATGTCAGGGCTTCGGAACATGCAATGCTGTCTGTCCATCAAAGTCTGTTGAGCTCATTGGTTTTAATGATGAACAAATTTACGCTGAAATAAATGCACTGTAAACTCCGCGTCTCTTCGTCTCTGCTGTTTTACCGCAAAGACGCCGAGGCACAAGGAAAGAAAAAATGGAAGAAGAAAAATTTGAACCGAAGATTGCTGCGTTTGTATGCAACTGGTGCACATACACCGGCGCAGATTTAGCCGGCACATCGCGATTGAAATATCCAACTAATGTTAAAATGATTCGTGTGCCATGCACAGGAAGAATTGATCCTGTCTTTATTATCAAAGCATTTGAGAAAGGTGCGGATGGAGTTTTAATTTCAGGCTGCCATCCAAATGACTGCCATTACAACACAGGTAATTTTCATGCGCGCCGAAGATGGATACTATTCAGACAGCTTCTAAATTTTGTTGGAATTGATTCCACAAGGTTACACTTTTCATGGGTATCTGCATCGGAAGGGAAAAAGTTTGTTGATGTTGTAACGGAAGTAATTAACAAAGTTAAAGAACAGGGAAAATTCAAGAAGTACGAAAAGATTAACAAGGAGTTTGCTATTCATGAATGAACTTCGGGAAAAAGCTAAAGAACTTCTTCAGAACGGAACCGTAAAAGTAATCATCGGTCACACGCAAGGAACAACACCGCTTCATACCAAACCGGTTA
>DAIEQP010000286.1 GCA_027347805.1 Ignavibacteria bacterium
TTTCATTCCAAGAGTATGAATGAGATATCTAATTTCGTCCTGCTTCTGCATAGTTAACCTTCGATTTTAGCAGATTCCAAAGACAAAATAGTAAAATTTGGCAAAAGTTTTTTATGCTATCTTGGAATTCAATATCTTTGCGCCCTATGAATTTATTCTCTCTATCAAAAGAAAATAAATATATTCTCAAAATTGCACTCCCGGCAATTGCAGGGCTTTCTACACAAATGATTGTTTCACTAGTTGATACTGCATTGGTAGGGAGACTTCCTGATACTGAATTCGTTCTGGCTGCAATGGGAATTGGAGTTCTTGCAACCTGGGCAGTTGTTAGTTTGTTTTCAAGTCTGGCAACTGGTACCCACGTTTTAATTGCAAGAAGATTCGGGGAGAATAATTTTGAAGAATGCGGTAAAGTTCTAAATACCTCAATAATTCTTTCACTCATTATTGGTGTAATTGTAAGTTCTCTTGTTGTTGTTTTTTCATATGATATCGCAAACTTCTTTGCTGTCGATTCTAAGGTTGCTTTTTATGCCGGTAAATTCCTTCACTACAGGTTTATGGGAATTCCATTTTTCCTGATTACTGTTTCTTACAGAGGATTTTTCTTCGGCATTGGCAAAACCAAAGTTTTCATGATTTCAGGACTGCTAGTAAATTTTCTGAATATAGTTTTTAATGTTATTCTTATTTATGGTTTGTTTGGAATGCCGAGAATGGGCCTTGCAGGTTCCGGTTTAGGCTCTACTCTTGCAACAATGTGCGACGCGCTTTTCTATTTCTGTATTTCTATTTTGCCCCAGTATAGAAGGAAATTTCATTATTTCAGAAATCTAAAATTTGTAAAACAGATTGCTGCATCAATTGTAAAAATATCACTGCCGGTTTCACTTCAAAATATTTTTATTCTTGTTGGATTCCTGAGCTTTATTTCAATTACAGGATTGATTGGAACAGTTGAACAGGCAGCCAGCAATGTTGTTTTCTCATCACTGCTGATTTCTTTATTGCCATGCTTTGGATTTGGTATTGCTGTCCAAACATTAGTGGGTAATTCAATTGGAAGCGGTGATATTAAACTTGCCAAGCATTACGGGCTGGAAACAAGTAAACTTGCTACAATTTATACAATAGCCGTAGGATTGTTTTTTACAATAGCTCCAAGGGTAATTTTATCTTTAACTACAAGTAATCATTCAGTAATTGAAACCGCTGTCCCCGCATTAAGAATTGCTGGTCTGGGACAAATATTTTATGGAATAGGAGTTGTTCTTTCAAATGGTTTACAGGCTTCGGGTGCAACATTATTTGTTATGATTGCCGAAGTAACTGTAAACTGGTTCATATTTGTACCAATTGCATATTTACTTGGAGTTGTGCTTAAATTCGGATTGGTTGGAGCCTGGTCGGCACTTCCGTTTTATGTAGTGATTTTTGCACTTGTAATTTTCCTTAAATTCAAAATGGGGGACTGGAATAAGTATAAAAAAGTGTGATTTAATTTTCTTGACAATTTAATGCTAGAAAAATATATTTAGGCCAGAAAGAATGAAGAAAAGTATAATCATATCGTTAATTCTGATAAGCTCTGTAATTTCGTTTGCTGGAGCAGAACTTAGCAGTTTTACAGCACGCAGTTCAAACGGCAGTATAATTGTTAACTGGCATACAAACACAGAAAATAATGTAAAGTATTATTCTGTTGAACGTCAGACTGTTAACGGTACTTTCATTGAAATTGGTACTGTAGATCCTCGTTCAGATCATAATTACGAATTTGTTGATCATACTGCATTTAAAACATCCGGTGTTTTGTATATCTATCGTATTAAAATTGTTGATCAGGATGGCGGCACATCAAATTCCTGGACAGTAACAGTAAGTCATAATGTTTCCAGTGTTAAAAGAACCTGGGGCAGCATTAAAGCTCTCTTCCGTTAAGAATTTTTTCTTTTAAGTTTTCCCTTATGATTAATTCAGGTCTGCAAATATTTCTTGCATCCAAATCACCACGCAGAAGAAAATTATTAAAACAACTCGGCTTAAATTTCAAAACATTTTCTGTTGATCTTGATGAAGAAATCTTTGATGGAGAGCATCCTATAAAAACAGTAAAACGGCTCGCTAATCAGAAAATGGATGCCGCCCTTGAAAGAATTGAAGAAGGAATTGTAATTACTGCCGATACAATTGTTGTCCTACAAAAGGAAATTATCGGCAAACCTGAAAATGAAAAGTACGCTGAGAAAATTTTAAATAAGTTAAGCGGAAAGACTCATTCTGTTTATACCGGTTTTTCAATTCACAATACAAAGACAAAAAAAAGAATTACAGATTACGCAAAAACAGAAGTAACATTTAGAAAACTTAATAGAACTGAAATATTGGATTATATAAAATCGGGAAGCCCGATGGATAAAGCTGGCGCTTATGGAATCCAGGATGATTTTGGCGCAGTATTCGTTTCGAAAATAAATGGATGTTATTATAATGTTGTCGGCTTGCCGTTGAATAAACTTTACTCGAGATTATTAAAAATTTTAGAGACTTAAAATTCTAAAGCATGTTTTGGGATTTATTCGATTCTATTTAACTTGCTTATGAAAATGTTCATAATTAAATAACTAAACAGAAAACTCTGAAAGTAAATCATAGAGGTTAAAATGGCCAAGTATAAAAAAGTTATTGTCCCTTCTGTTGGCGAAAAAATAACTGTAAAAGATGGCAAACTTGTTGTTCCCGATAATCCGATAATTCCTTTTATTGAAGGTGATGGCACTGGTCCAGATATATGGCGCGCATCTCAAATGGTTTTTGATGCAGCAGTAGAAAAAGCATTCAAAGGAAAGAAAAAAATTAGCTGGATGGAAATTTATGCAGGTGAAAAATCTGTAAAAACATATGGTAAAAATCAGTGGCTGCCTAATGAAACTCTTGAAGCAATTAAAGAATTCATTGTTGCAATCAAAGGTCCTTTAACTACTCCAGTTGGCGGCGGTATTAGAAGTTTGAATGTTGCATTACGCCAGGAATTAGATTTATTTGCCTGTGTTCGTCCTGTTAAATATTACAGCGGAACACCCAGCCCTATGAAACGCCCGCAGGAATTGGATATTGTTATTTACAGAGAAAATACTGAAGATGTTTATGCCGGAATTGAATTTAAAAGCGAAACAAAAGAAGCAGTAGAATTAATTAAGTATATCAATAAAAAATATGGTAAGAATATACGTAAGGAATCCGGTATCGGTATAAAACCGATCAGCAAATTCGGCTCGCAGCGTTTGGTTAAAAAAGCAATTGAATATGCAATAGCTAATAACAGAAAAAGTGTTACGCTTGTTCACAAAGGTAACATTATGAAATTTACCGAAGGATCATTTAAAGAATGGGGATATGAAATTGCAGTAAAAGAATTCAGAGATAAAGTTGTTACCGAAGATGAACTCTGGAAACTTCACAATGGAAAAATGCCGGAAGGAAAAATATTAGTTAAAGATAGAATCGCCGACAGTATGTTCCAGCAGTTATTATTAAGACCTAATGAATATGATGTTCTTGCTACACCAAACCTGAATGGAGATTATATTAGCGATGCAGCTGCAGCACAGGTAGGCGGATTGGGAATAGCTCCCGGCGGAAATATGAGTTATCATTATGCAGTATTTGAAGCAACACATGGTACAGCACCAAAGTATGCAGGTTTGGATAAAATTAATCCCGGCTCTGTAATACTTTCAGGAGTTATGATGTTTGAATATCTCGGCTGGAAGAAAGCTGCTGCGTTAATCGAAAATGCTATGCGCAAAACAATTAAGAAGAAAACAGTTACTTATGATTTTGCACGTTTAATGAAAGGCGCTACTGAAATTGGATGTTCTGATTTCGCACGTCAGATAATTAAAAATATGTAAAATGATTTGCTGGTCCCCGGCCAACGGGGACCGGCAAAAATTTATTGATTTATTTCTAATCTTATTATAAGTTGTTGTGGGGAACATCTTCTGATTTCGTTTTATGTTTCTTTTATTGTTCTTGGAAAAATTCACATTTAGTTTGTAAATAAATAGTGGGGAAACTATGGGGAAGAGTGAATTAAAAAAACGAATATCGGAACTTAATTCAGCTTCGAAAAGTAAATCTGAAATTTACCGTGAACTTGAACCGGAAGTACCGGAAAAACTCAAGTTCTGGGTAATGCTGAAAGTATTTCTTTTAGTCCGGCCTGAACTTCTTAAAAAATACAGGCCTTATAATAATCTTCTTATTGCAATATTAGTTATTCAACTTATCTTCAGTTTCCACTTTTTCCCAATGGAGACGGAGTGGACATTCAGTTCTCAGATTATATTTCTAATTGCCGCAGCAATCTATCTATTATTAATGATTGGAATACTGAACTACAAACTAATAAGTTATTATTCGCTAGCGGTTTTTTGCGCGGCAAATATTGTATCCGGCATTCCGTTTTTATTTAGTCCAATGTGGCCTAAAATGCTGATCAGCAGTTTGATAAATCTTATGCAGATTATATTTACTGTCTGGCTGGCCAACAGGCTGTTCCCGGATATATTAGATAGTAAAGAAAAAATCAAAAAGAAAAATGTGCTTTCACATATCTGACAAATTTTAATATTTGTTAAAGTGAATTACATGCATCGCTTAAGCTGCTGATAATCTTAAGTGTCTCGGATTTACTTTCTTTATTTAAAATTGATTTTATAACCGCGCTTGCAACTATAACACCATCACAATAGGGTGAAAAGGTTTTTATATGTTCCGGCTTTGATATGCCGAAACCAATCAGCATTTTATTTTTCTTAACAATTGTTCTTGTGCGTTTTATATTATCTATTGTTTCGACGGAAAATGTATCCTGTACCCCGGTTGTTCCTACAATACTTACGCAATAAACAAAACCGCTGCTTTTTTCATCAATCGATTTAATTCTTTCTTCCGGTGAAGTTGGAGTTGTAAGTAAAATAACTTCAAGCTGTTCCGATCCATATTCAAAAAAAGAATCATATTCATTTATTGGAATATCTGGAACAATTAAACCTTTAGCGCCGGAATTATAAGCATCAGTCAGAAAGTTTTTGATTCCATACTTTTTTATTGGATTAGCATAACCCATCAATACAATTGGTTTGGGAGAATAGCTGCTTATTTCATGTGAATACTGAAATACATCTTTTAATGTAACGCCGTTATCAAGCGCAGCTTTGGAAGATGCCTGAATAGTCGGGCCGTCTGCAAGGGGATCGCTGAACGGAATTCCCAATTCAAAAAGATCTGCACCTGAATCAAGAACCGATTTTGCCAGATCGACAAAATTATTTTTGGAAGGGAACCCGGCAGTTAAAAATATTGATAACGCTTTTCTGTTTCTTTTATTAATCTGATCGATATAATTATTGATATAACTCATTTCTTTTCATCTCCCAGGGTATTGATTATTGTAGCCAGATCTTTATCTCCGCGGCCGCTCACATTTACTACAACAATTTCATTTGGATTTGTTTCAGGCATTAATTTCTCAAGGTGTGCAACTGCATGCGCGCTTTCGAGCGCGGGAAGTATCCCTTCAAGTTTTGTTAAAAGATCAATTCCCTTTAATGCTTCATCATCAGTTGCCGAGAAATATTTTACACGGGAAATATCTTTTAAAAGTGAATGTTCAGGACCGACGCCCGGATAATCCAACCCGGCAGAAATAGAATGAACTTCAGAAATCTGCCCATCTGGATCCTGAAGCAGATAAGTATTCATCCCCTGGAAAATTCCCGGCTCACCAAGTGTAAGTGTTGCGCAATGTTTATTTGTGTTAATTCCAAATCCTGCAGCTTCAACTCCTATTAGAGAAACAGATTCATCTTTAATGAAAGGATAAAAAATTCCAATTGCATTCGATCCGCCGCCGACGCAGGCAACAATGTAATCCGGTAAACGGTTTTCTTTTTTTATTATTTGTTCTTTTGTTTCTGTACCGATAACAGATTGGAAATCACGCACAATCATTGGATATGGATGGGGGCCGACAACAGAACCGATAATGTAATGTGTGTCATTAACATTAGTAACCCAGTCGCGGATTGCTTCGTTTGTAGCATCTTTTAAAGTTCTGCTTCCTGAAGAAACAGGGCGGACTTCAGCTCCCAATAATTTCATACGGAAGACATTTGGTTTTTGTCTTTCGATATCTGTTTCACCCATATAAACAATGCACTGAAGGCCAAACTTTGCGCACACAGTAGCTGTCGCAACGCCATGCTGGCCGGCGCCTGTTTCGGCAATAATTCTTTTCTTACCAAGCCGTTTTGCAATTAATATTTGCCCGATTGCATTATTCAGTTTATGAGCGCCGGTATGACACAAATCTTCCCGTTTAAGATAAATTTTTGCTTTACCGTAATGCTCTGTTAATCTTTTTGCAAATGTTAATGGAGTCGGTCTTCCGTTATATTCTCTCTGCAGTTCTTCATACTCGTATAAAAATTCAGGATCATTTTTGATTTTGAGATATTCACTTTCGAGCTGTTCGAGAGCAGGAATTAAAGTTTCAGGAACATATTTGCCGCCGTAAATTCCATACTTACCATTCAGATCAGGGTAATTATAATTTTTCATATTGACTCGTTTTAATTTTCTCTTTGTTTGGTTTCTATTTTATTTATTTCGAAGCCGGTTAACAGTATTAAAAAATGTTTTTAGTTTATTATGATCTTTTATTCCGGGAGAAATCTCAACAGATGAAGAAAGATCGACTGCATATGGTTTAATATTATTATAGATGTATTCAATATTATCCGATGATACTCCTCCGGCTAAAAATATTTTACTGCGTAAGTCCTGCGGGATTATTTTCCAGTCGAAAGATTTTCCCGTTCCGCCGAAATCATTTGCGGAATATGCATCCAGCAGCAGTGAACAATTATTTAAACTGCGCAGGATTGAAAAATCAAAATTATCCGCAATTCTGAATCCCTTGATAACTGGAACATTTAATTTATCGATGTAATTCTGATCTTCATTTCCGTGTAATTGCACTGCTGTAATCCCGGAAACATTTACTGCATCTGCAACTGTTTCAATTTTCTCATCAACAAACACCCCGACTTTTTCAATGCCGGCAGGGAGGCGTGAAATTATTTCGCCGGCTTTCTTAAAAGGCAAATATCTCTTGCTCTTACTATAAAAAATAAATCCAACCAGATCCGCGCCGAGATCAACGGCTAAATTTGCATCATCAAGATTAGTAATTCCGCAGATTTTCACTTTCATCATCAGATTAAACACCATTCAATAAATTCTTTTGTATTCTTCACAAGATTATCCGATTTCATAAAATGCTCACCTACAAGAAGAGCGTTAACAGGCACAGATTTTAATGTATCAAGATCTTTTCTTGTCTTGATACCGCTTTCCGAAACTAGCGTAACATGTGCTGGAATATTTTCTCTCAACTCAATTGTTGTATCAAGAGAAACATCAAATGTTTCCAAATTCCGGTTGTTAACACCTATTAAATCATTTGCAGTGAAATTTATTTTATCCAGCTGAGAGCCGGAATGAAGTTCAAGCAGAACATCAAGTCTGCAATCATTTGCGGCAGAAGTTAATTCGTTAATCTGCGCTGCGGATAAAGCTTCGGCAATTAAGAGAATCGCATCGGCGCCATTTGCCTTTGCTTCAAAAACCTGGTATTCATCAATTATAAAATCTTTTCTGAGCAGGGGAATCGATTTAATTGATGCTATATCATTCAGGTAACTGATATTCCCCTGGAAAAAATTCTGATCGGTTAAAACAGAAATTGCATCAACCCCGCAGTTCATATATGTCTCAGCAATTTTCATATAATTAAAATTTTCAATCAATATTCCTTTTGAAGGGCTTGCCTTCTTAATCTCTGCTATAACCGCAAGTCTGCTTTTCTGATTAAGCGCATTCTTGAATCCAAGAGGTGAAGCAGAAAAATATTTTTCTTCACTGAAAGAGTTAAGTGTGCGGTACTGACGCAGTTTTTTAACTTCATCTTTCTTCACTTCAAGAATTTCTGTTAAAAAATTCATTTATGTTTTTCTCCAAAGGATTTTAAAGCCATTAATTTACCATAAGCATTACCTGAAATAATCGATTCTTCTGCAGCGGCTTTGCAGACAAGCAGATTATCCGAGTAGCCTGATGTATGAATTGCTACGGCAGCATTTGCAACAATTACATTAAAAATATCACCCTTGGTTTTGTTTTTAAAAACCGAAAGTATCATCTCGGCATTCTTTTCAGTTGAATCACTCTGCAGGGAGGAAATATCAACAGGAGCAAAACCGAATGTAGCGGAATCTATATAATAGTTTTTAGTATCGTTTCCCTTATTGTGCTCAAATATATTCGTGGGGGCAGTTAAAGAAACTTCATCTAGGCAGTTATCTGTGCAAAGGAATAAAACTCTCTCCATATCAAGATATTTGGAAGCTTCCGCCATTAGATAAGCTGTTTTATCATTAAATACACCTACCATTTGTTTTTTTGTACCGGCAGGATTTGTAAGCGGTCCCAGTATATTAAAAATAGTTTTCATTCCTAATTCACGGCGGACTTCAGCTGCATATTTCATTGCCGGATGATAAAGGGGCGCGAATAAAAATGTAATTCCAATTTCATTCAATGCAGCCTCGGCAAGTGAAGGGGAAAGATTAATATTAATTCCTAAATGCGTTAGAACATCGGCGCTTCCGCTTCTGCTTGAAACAGATTTGTTGCCATGTTTTGCAACATTAATTCCGGTGCCTGCAACAACAAATGCAGATGCGGTTGAAATATTAAATGTATTCGATCCGTCACCGCCTGTTCCGCAGACATCAATTGTATCGGGGCTGTAGGATTTAATCTTTACACTTTTATCTCTCATAGCTTTAACAAACCCGGCAACTTCTTCAGGAGTTTCTCCCTTTGTTCTTAACGCAAGAAGGAAGCCGGCAATTAAAGAATTGTTGCATTCGCCATTCATAATGTGAGTCATTACATTGAATGATTCATCCACAGAGAGATTTTCTCCGGCAGCAATTTTTTCTATATAATTTTTAATCATAACGCTAACCAGTTTTTAATTAATTGATCACCGACATTTGTAAGTATCGATTCAGGATGAAATTGTATTCCTTCAATCGGGTAAGTTTTATGGCGGACACCCATAATTATTCCATCTTCACTTTCAGATGAAATTTCCAGTTCAGCAGGCAGATTATTCTTTTCAATAATTAATGAATGATACCTGCCGGCATTAAATCCCTGTTCAATGTCTTTATAAATAGTTTTATGATCATGCAGAACAGAAGATGATTTACCATGCATAAGGTAGGGGGCGTTCGTAACAACCGCGCCGAAGCAGTAACCGATTGTCTGATGACCAAGGCAGACTCCAAGAATCGGAATTTCTGCGCCAAGTTTTTTTATTACCTCCTGCGAAATGCCCGATTCCTCCGGCGTTCCGGGTCCGGGAGATATAACAATTTTATCTGGTTTCAGATTTCTAATTTCATCAACGGATATTTTATCATTCCTGACTACAATTATATCTTCAGTGAATTTTCCGATTAACTGAACAAGATTGTATGTGAATGAATCGTAATTATCTATCACCAAGATTTTCATCAATTACCTCAGCAAGTTTAAGTGCGCTAATTAAAACAGCGGATTTATTTTTTATTTCTTTCAATTCAAGTTCCGGTCTGCTGTCTGCAACAATACCGGCGCCGGCCTGCCAGTAAATTTTATCTTTTGTTACAAACAGGGTTCTTATTGCAATACACAAATCGAGGTTGCCGTTAAAATCTATATATCCTGCCGCGCCGGCATAAACACCTCTTTTAGTATTTTCAAAACCGTTTATTAATTGTATAGCTCTGATTTTGGGAGCCCCGCTTACAGTGCCGGCAGGGAAGGATGCTTTCAATGCATCGATGCAGTCTTTATTTTCATCAAGAATTCCCTCAACGCGGCTTACAATATGCATTACATGAGAGAATCTGTTGACTCTCATCTGCTCGCTTATTCTAACTGTTCCAAGTTTGCTGATTCTTCCAAGATCATTTCTTGCCAGATCAACCAGCATTGTATGTTCCGCAATTTCCTTCGGATCGGCCAGCAAATTCTTTTCAAGCTGAATATCCTCTTCCTCAGTTTTTCCTCTTCTTCTTGTTCCCGCAATAGGAAGAATCTCTGCTTTGCCATTCTTTACTTTAAGAAGATCTTCAGGTGATGTGCCTATAACTTTAAATCCATCTTCAAATTCCATGAAGTACATGTACGGGGAAGGATTAATCATTCTTAAAGCGCGGTAAACATTAAACGGGTCGCCTGAATAATCCGCGTTAAATCTTTTTGATAGAACAATCTGGAAAATATCTCCCGCATAAATATTTTTTTTGCTCTCTTCCACCAAAGCGCAGAATTCTTTTTCTTCAGCCTCAGTTAATTTTTGTGGAGAGGAACTGAAATCGGAAAGGTGGTGAACCGGTCTGCTTAATAATTCTTTTAACTGCTTTAATTCTTTTTTTGCTTTTGTATAGCTTTCACTGCAGTCGGTTTTTTCATCGCAGTCAACATTTGTTATAAGAATAATTTGATGCTTGAAGTGATCGAATACAATAATCGTTTTATACAATCCCAGAATTGTATCGGGAGAAATACCTTTTTCTTTATTGTTATATGGAATTACATCTTCAATAAGTGAAATGTTGTCGAAACCGATAAATCCAACCAGTCCGCCGGTAAAGTAGGGAAGATCATCAATTACGGGATGATGAAATTCATTTATTCTCTCCTGGAGGTAATCGAATATATTGCCGGTTAGTTTTCCGGATGTTCCGTTTTTCTTAATTGTAATATCAAAATGTTCATTTGTTATTACTTCTACAGGATCGACACCGATAAATGAGTAGCGGGCGAGGCGGCCGATTCCCTCAACCGATTCCAGCAGGAAAGATATTTTTTCACTGCTTCTTACTTTTAAATATGCAGTAACCGGAGTCAGCAGGTCGGCTGCAATTCTTTCGTAAACAGGAACGATTCTGTATTCTTTAGCAAGTTCGCAAAATTTTTCTAATGTCATAATTAATCCTTTAAAGCAAAAAACCCTTCTCAGTGATCTAAGAAGGGTTTGATTTTATTCAAATTTATTTAAATTATTTTCACTGAGCGGAACGAATATGAGAATTGTGCCACCACCACCAGTTGTTGTTTACAAGATTGCAGCTATATGTTTGATTCATGTTTTTCATTCTGGGGGCAAAGATATAAATGAATAGATGGTTTGTCAAGTGCGGGGATGTAAAGATGTAATGGCTTTGCCATGATAAAGAATTACAAAGATGTCACGGTTCTACCGTAACATAGGAATCATTCTTCAAAATATTTCTCTTTTACTTTTCTTCCCGCAAAGAGCGCGGGATCTACACTTCGTTTCGACTTGAAAGAAAAGAAAAAAAATTATTCGTTCACCTTTTCTTCTCGAAGGAAAGGTGCCCCGTAGACAACACGGTGCAGGTAAAAGAAGGTTGCACTTAAAAAGAATTGCTAAATCGTCACTTCGTTCCGGGAAGAAAAATAATTTTCGACCGCTTTTATTTTATAAGAAAATGCGGGACTCATATTTTTCTTCTGATCCTTCACTCCGTTCCGATTTTTAACGCAATTCTTTTAATGTGCAGAAGAGCAAAAACAAAATCTGAATTTGAGGCCGGGGAAAAGATAAAAGACAAAACAAATACAAATAGGATTTTTAACGCAATTCTTTTAATGTGCAGAAAAGAAAAACCAAAATCTGAATTTGAGGACTAAAGAAAAATAAAAACAGTCCCGGAGGGACGACATATTGGTAGAAAATATAAATAATGAAAACCAATGAGTTCCATAGGAACGACACAGAATTTAATGAGTTATGTGCCGCTCCTACGGAGCTCAATATGTTTAAAATATAAGATGCTACCGATGTATCGCTCCTATGGAGCTAATATGAATTATGTCTTAGGATTTATGATTTTAAAGATGTCACGGTCCTACCGTGACATAAAATGTATCTTTCTTCTTTACTTTTCTTGGCCCCGCAAAGAGCGCGGGGTAAACTCCAGTTCAAGTCTGCAAAGAAAAATAAAAAAAGTCCCGGAGGGACGACATATTGGTAGAAAAATATAGCAAAGAAATAATTATGAGTCCCAGAGGGACGACACAGAATTTAATGAGTTATGTGCCGCTCCTACGGAG
>DAIEQP010000301.1 GCA_027347805.1 Ignavibacteria bacterium
CAACCGCCTGTTGCCTTTGAAGTAGCACGCCAGGGTACCTGATACCCAACTGTATCTTCGCCAAACATACTATAGAGAGTTGGAATTGAAATGATTCCGTAAGGATTTGCTACACCCGAATCCGCCTGGGCGAAAGTCCAATTATTATTAGTAGCTTCAACCTGTTTCCAAAAAACGTCGCCAAAAGTCAATTGCCTTATCACTTTCACATTTAATCCCTGAAGCAGCTTAAAATACTTATTAAATGGTGCGGTCTCAGGTTCGCGGAATGGAAAGTTTAATGCAAATTTTGTGTTCAGTGTTGTTTGTGAAAATATTTCAAGAGGTATAAAAAGAAATATTATAAAAATAAAATTTCTTACCAATTTCAGATAGCTTTTCATGATGCCTCCTAGTTTGCTTATACTATGAGACTAAATGAGTGAAATAATATTTACTTATAGAACCAATCTATATTTTGACACAAAAAAGTGAATCATCCTGACTTAATTAATTTCACTTCTTTATTTCAATAATATCATTTTTCTGATAGCATTAAAATTATTACACTTAATTCTATATAGATAAATACCACTTGACAGTCCATTCATATTAAACTCAATTTCATGAAATCCGGCTTGGTATTTTCTATTTATTATTTCGTTTACTTTTCTTCCCAGCGCATCATATAAAACTAAATTTACATCTCCGCTCTCAGGCAGATCAAATTTTATTTTTGTAACTGGATTAAATGGATTGGGATAATTTTGATATAATTTGAATTCTGATGGTATCAGATTATCATTACTGATAGAACTAACTGGTGTCGTTGTAAATTTGCGTATAGTAGACCAGGGTCCTATTGATGAACCGCTTACAGCTTGCACTCTCCAGAAATATGCTGTTCGAACAGTTAGTGGACTTCCTAGAGTTACACTTGTATCTTTAATTCCGCTATTATTCACAAGCGGATTAGTCCAATCAGATAAAGATGTGCCAACCTGAAGTGAATATGATGAAGATCCTTTTACTGCATTCCATGTAAATGTTGGTTTCAAAGCTACATTTGTTTGATTATCTGTTGGTGCAATTGAAACAGGAGCTGTTAGCTGTGCGGATTTTGTAGAAAATTCTGTGATCAATCCATAGTATGATCCGAATGTTCCTGTAACTTTTGCCCTATAATAATATTTTGTATTCGGATTGAGACCTGATAAGAGTGCAGAATAGTTAAGTGGGTTGCTTCCCGAAGCACTAGCAGGTGACCCGCTTATATAACTTCCTAATGAATTTGTTAATCCATATTCAAATCCTAATGAAATTGAATTATTATTGGGCATGCACCAGCTATTTAATGTAACACTCGAATTGGATACATTACTTGTTGAATCAGTTTTTAAAATCGGCAGATTTGATTTATATAAATATTTATTGGGTTCAGAGTAATACTGGTTTTGCCAAATTCCGACTAATTCTTTTATCCCAACCCATTTCATTTTTCCGGCAGAAACATATTTACTAAATGAACGGATTGTACTGCGGAAAGATTCTTTATTCAATGAATTCTGTGTCTGGAAAATTGTAACCGAATAAATTTTACCATTCGATAATTCACCATTTTCCTGTCTTACAAGTAAATCCAGTAACCCGTTTACATCACCATTATATATTCCAACGCAAGTAAGAGGACCATTACTATCATGCACTGTAAATTCTGTTTTACTTTTCGGTTTCCAGATACCTGAAAACATAATTGTATCTTCATTTTTATGTTTATAAGTAGCAGGAGCGTGAAGTATTTTGGGATACCAAACAAAACTTGGACTTAGTTTGGATGCAACACCATTTTTAAAACTATCAAATAAAAAGCTATCTGGCGGAGCGGCAATAAATCCTCCAACAGTATTATTATTATCCTGGGTTATTCCCTGTTTATTAAAAAGGTAGCCCATATCACCATAAGTATATTTCGAGCCATGTAGGGATGCATCAACTTCAAATCCTAAATCCTCTGTTAAATATTTCAATAATTTTTTGTTATTAGAATAAGACATCGCCTTGTCATATTGATCAAGCGCCATAAGGAAATTCCAATCTGTTTCAAAATTATATTTGGCGCTTTCATCTTTGCACATTTTTGCAAATTCAGCAATATCTTTTCTTTGTTTCCAGAATGAAGTAGTATCAACAAGATAATTTGGATATGCGCTGTTATCTTCATAATTAACATTATGGCTTACTACATTTACATAAATAATTGGCGGTAGTCCTGATCCAGGGATTTCTCTTAAAGAAGCCGTACAAAATTCTTTTCCTGTTTTTCCAGAAAGCGATTCAATTAAAGTTGATAAATCAGTTATCTGAACATTTTTCCAGGAAGTATCAAAAATTGTTAAATAGATTCTTGATTTTTCATAAGTGCCGCCGCTATTTGCTGCTTGTGCTGAAAAAATTAAAGAGTGATCTGAAATTCCCCATGCTGGATAAGTCCAATGAACAGCCGGGTATCCAGCGAAAGGATTACCATATGAAGACATTTCACTTCCGGTTTTTGGCAGCGTCAATGCAAATTTTAATTTTGTTGCTGTTTTCATTACCATTGGTATACCATTATTCGCCGAGGCATATACAACTTCATCTCCAGTTGTATTAGTTATTGCATGACCAACTCCTTCCCAATTTGTAAGATTACTAAATCCGGTTCCATCCATATTTATAATTGAAACCGCTGAAACATATTCGCCGGATTTAATAGAATGAAAAACAATCTTGCTGTTGCCGGGGAAAGGATAAGCATCACTTTGCTGACTGGTGCCAGGACATTTAATTGTATCAGTAATAGCTTTTTCAGAAATCAAAATTGGTTTCGTTCCGCTCAAATTAAGTTCGAGCTGATAAATTCCTTTTTTCCCAGGCTTTTCATTTGAAATTAATAATTTACTGTTATCCAGCCACTCTGGATATCTTCCCCCTGTGTAAACACTCGTGATTTCTTTTGTTGAAAGGTTTATTAATCTAATTTCATTAACACTGCTTTTTGTATAGTTGAAAGCAACCCATTTGAGATCCGGAGATAATGATGGGAACCATTCACTGGCAGTATCATCAGTTGTTAATCTGGTTAAATCTGAAACTGTTTTGGAAGCTGAGTTGAATTTTACACTATATAGATCGGCACCTGTAGCATCTTCGCGGTGAACACCGCCAGATGAATTAAGATTTGATGCAAAAATGATATAGTAACTTTGTGAGAATGATTTGATGCTGCATAAAATAATAATGATGAAAGGTAATAATATTCTCATGGGGCCTCCTATCAAATATTATTTATATATCATTATGAAAAATTATTCAGCAGTAATCAGATTATATTTTCATTCAAATCATATTTAATTTAAAAATAATAATTTGGTTATGAATTAGCTATCATTGAATTACATCAACTGAGATGTAAAAATACTCTTTATCAACTTTAATCGATGATTTTGATAAGAATCAGTAATGAGAGTAACAAACTGGGATCTAGTCTGTGAATAAATAGGAAACCCCGAAAACAAATTCATTTTCGGGGTTTTGAGTGGGCCCAGAAGGACTTGAACCTCCGACCCGCTGATTATGAGTAGGTTGATATTCTTTTTTAAGAGGAATTAAACGGTTTTATAGTTGTTTTCTTACTCTTTTTACTCGTCTTAATCGTGGTTGTGTGCGAATAGTGTCCGAATGGTTTTTGGCTAGTTTGTCATCCTTATGGCATAATCTTTTGCCATAACTTCAAACAACGTGTTCTCCTGAGAAACACCAAACAATCTCTGAACTCCGGTGACAACTAAATAAACTGGAAGGAATAACCAGCCAAGCCAAAGTTGCTGCCGATCGTGACCAATTTCATGGCGTGTGATGTAATCTCCGGAAGCAAATCGCTGGAAAATAAAATAGCCAAGAGTAATTCCGTTAATCCTTGTGGTGATAGTTTCGCAAAAATAAAAATGACGATTATGGTAGGTAAACAGATATGGTTTCTTCTTGTTAATTATCCACAGATATAAATAAAAAACACCTCCGCAAAACGTTTGCGGAAGTGTCCACAATATGATAAAAAAATATTTCACTTAATTCCCAGCTTCTTTTTCTCATCCTGCAAAGCAATAAACCTATCTTGCAATTTCTTCGCATCATTCAGTAACTGCAACACAGCCTCTCTATGTTGAAGCTCATAATTGATTGATTGCATCTTCACTTGGATCTGTTGTTCTTCATTCACTATTCTAATTGAGTCTTGGGAATGAATTGCTCTCAATGAATCAGGTTTATTTTGGGCTGCTGCCAAAGTTGTGATAAGAACGATTAATAAAAATGACTTTAGTTTCATGTTATCCTCTACAATGTGTGAAAATGAATTAATACTAAAACATTTGTCCCAGCGTTTTTTGATTCCTTAACGTGTCCAATTTCTTTGAAATGTTCGGTTGTTGCAGGATTGCCCTGAATGGTTGCCATATCAACATCACTTGCACGTCCGTCTACCGCATCTGCGATAGCAATCCTTCCGCGAGTGCTGGCAGTTGAATCCTTAAAAAGCACCTGGCAAATTGATCCTGTTGTCCATGCCCAGATATAACCGTCTGCGGAACCACCTTCATACGCTATTAAAACGGTGTCATATTCATTAGTCTGTTTAATCATTTTGTTGTCAACGCTGGCACTTGGTGCCAAACATTCACCCTTCACTATTGTTTCTGCAATTTGAACTTTTAATTGCATCCCACGTTCATTTGTCGTGTCATCATAGGCCAATCTTACATTTGTTCCAGCTGATAATGTTTGTAGTCCCATTGTTCACCTCGTTAATAAGTTAATTCAGATGCAGTAACCCATGAACCGCTTACTCTTTTTTCAATTTTCATACTACCGGATGTTGTTGAACCCAATCGCCAACTTCCGTCAGTAGTTGAATTACCAGCTAGATAAAAAAAGCCACCACTTGTAAGATTGATTGTTGATGCAAAGTAAGCATCTTTTATCCGGTAAGATGTATGTCCTAAATCATAGCTATTATTAGCAACTGGATATAATGTTCCGCTACCATTAATCTGCCATGTCATAGCACTATTGGAGTAAAACGACAAAGCACCAGATGAATAAACATTTGTGGCATATAAATTGCCCCCAACTGTAACATTACCACCTAAATAAGATGGTGTTGAACCCTGAGTATATATTGCCCAATTAGTAGAACCTTTTGTCAATGTATCAATTAAAATTCCGTATTGAGTAGTGAATGATCCACTACCTTCCGCATTAGAAATATGTATATTCTCTCCTGAAGTAACAAGCCCACCATTATTTGTTAATGTGTTATACAATCCATACATCTGTTGCAATGTTCCGCTTGATCCATGAGTTGCTCTGCCTTGAAAACTTACTATATGACCGTTATCATTAGTTCCCTGTGTTGTAGGTTGCGCATCAAATACTGCTAAACTTTGACCTGTTCCAAGTGTGTGAAATGTTTGTATTCTTACCGGATGATGTGAGTAAGAGGTATTTGACCAGGTAGCATTGCTATAAATTCCTCTTACATCATTATTATCAACAAAAGATCCATTAACAGTAAAAGAATTACTAATCTGATTCCCAATTGAATCTATACTCGCCTTTGTAGTCCCTGCAGAATTGGTAACTGTAAAAGGTAATCCAGAAGTTATGCCTCTGCCAACTTCAAATTTTTGCGCTTGAGTTATACCATATAAATTAACAATACCATTATTTTGAACTCCAATCGCATCTTGAGCCACACCGCCACTTGTTGTATAACCAATCCATACCTGTCCACCCTCTCCACTAAATATATGAACATCTCCATAATAAGACGGATTAAGTGAAGTTGACTCGTTACCAAAAAGCCCTATTGTTCCGCTTCTACTCGTTGAAGCTAAAGAAGCACCAGAGAGCATTAAATATCCAGTGTCACTTCCATCCAAAGTATTAACACCAATTAGATTGGCTGTTTGTTCACCCAATAAATAACCGTTGCCGTATTGCATTCTCCATCTAATAGCATTTGTGGTTCCAAAGCGTAAAGGTAAATCGGTGACTGTTTTAATAGTTAATCCTGTTGAATTTTCATCAATTGATATATTCGCCCTTTCGCTTGAATTCCTTGAAATGCTCAATACAGAAGTGGATGTTGATGTAAATGATGTAGCAGTAGCAGCACCTACATACAAAGCACCTGTGCCAGTTCCGACTGTTGTTCCAAGCGTTAGACTGCCCCCAGATGTTACCATATTACCATCAGCTTTTAATCGCCAATAAGAACCGACTTGATTAGTCCCTAAAAACAAATCGTATGATCCGAGAGTTGTTAAAGCGGCTCCGTTTACTGCTGATATTGGTTGACCAATATAAGTCGCAATGGAATAAGTCCCATCAGAAACCGTTGTTATGTATTGGTTTGTTGTTGATCTAATGTAAGATCTGCCCGTAAGCTGGAATTTGTAAGTGCTTCCATAATTAGTTCCAAATGAGCCAATAATCACATTGTGCAAAGTATCTATCGAAAAATCATTAGCTGAATTCGTTCCAAATGATAAATATGATTTATCAATTGTATGAAATGCGGTGCCATATATCCCACCGGTTATATTTCCAATGAAAAGTCCGGCACTATTTGATCCGGCATAATATTTCTTTATATAATTAGATACATAATAATATGATGTGCTTGTGCCTACTTTTGGTAAAGTTAGCTTTTGGAATTTTATTCTTGTTTTTGTGTTTGCATCATATTCAGAATGAGAGACAACTAACGCAGTATTCCCTCTGATTATTGCCGAAGCATGATGTCCAATTCCACCAATAGAAATTGGAGACATGGCACTCCACCCGATTAAACCCAAATCAAAAATTTTATTTGATTGAGCTATAATATATTTTGTATCTGTTGTTGTGTAAAAATATATTAAATAGTCGTCTGAACCATCGGAATATTTTTCAATCCAGGGAGACATTTGTTTTGATGTCCCATCAAATGCTACCTGCCCTAAGTTAGTCCATGTAACACCATTGTTAGAGCTGACAAACATTGAAGATGATTGATCTGTGCAACTATCATGGCGCGAAATACCTATTATTTGCTGAGAACCAATATAAGCGAAAGCTGTTTCGTTTATATCCGTTGTATCGGCATAGACCGTAATGGGATTACCCCATGTTGCACCGTCATCTGCACTTGTTCTTATTCTTATATAACTTGTCCCTGGATGTTTTTCTTCATAATAACCCATCATTAATTGATTAGAACCAATGCTTATCATTTTGCCATAGGGTGATGATGATGTCCCAGCAAGACCCGAATTAGAAAATGTTGCGGGAGTTGTCCATGTAATACCATAATCATCTGAGTAAATATATTTGCAAAGCGTCCCGCTTGATCCATAGAATAAAACAATCCTTCCTGTGGGAGTAACACCGCCTCCAACCGTAAACATTGCATCCGTTATTGTGTTTATATTTAATGAATCCTTGAAAGATTTACCTCCATCATCTGATGTCTGCATCATCAATTTCTTGAAACCAGAATGAGAAGAACTGCGAAGGTAAAAGTGTGCTATTTTATTATTCGGTAATTCACAAATAAAACCGAAATCATCATGGTACCCATATAAAATGTCTGAACTTACATTAGTTGATATTACAGGTTCTTTATATTTCATCCACATACTTTCATTACCGGCATTAATTTTTTTGGTTAATGTTAAGGATGTCCCAGTCGCCACTCCCAAAGATGGAGTTGTAAAAGATGGGCTGATCAGTGGTGCTTTTAACGCATTCAACTGATCCTGCGCCAGAGCTGTTCTATAATTGGTGCTTAAAAAGAGTGGAGAAATATACTTTGTTGTTGAATCTGCAAGATTAAGTTTAGCAGCAAGCAATAAATTATCTTGTGTTTTTGTATAGTGATTGGTTAATAAATCATAACCGACGAAATTATTCCCGACTCTTCTGACAATAAATCCATTTGTAATTTTTGATGTGTCCACTGGGATGTATCTTGTCGCCGAAGCGATTAGATTCACGCCCATGTAAGGATTGCCAACATCTTGATTTATTGTAAAGTTGCCAAAGAATAAAGTCTTCTTGGATGTCATATCGTAGAGATCATAAACATAATTGACGCTGTCGAGATCCTGAGTTTCGGTCCCACTTATTGCAAGTGATAAATTCGTCCTCAATGTAGATGCTGAATAAGTTTTTGTAACTGTTGTAATTTCGATCAGAGCATCTCCGGTACGGTTTAAATTTCGCTTTACCACAAATTGAAACGAGTGACTTGTTAAATCACCTTTAACAGAAGGGAATGAAACTTGAGTTGAATCCCCTCTGTATGCAGTAAAATCATAATTTTGCTGTGCTGAAACTACCGCTGAGAGAAATAATATGATGATGATTAGCTTTCTCATTGTTGCCTCACTTATTCGGTTTTGGAGATTCCTTTTTAATTTCTTCCAACAGTTTCGATGTTGAGAATTCAATCGCATCAAGTCTGTTGTATATTACATCTTGCTGGCAAAGCTCAAAAATTCTTTTCTGCTTCTGGGTCTGCATATCATTTATGATTGATTCATATTTCTTTATCAGTTCGGTTTTTGATGTTGTTGAGTCTGCTTTTGCTTCTTGCGCTGATAAGATGGATGTTACTGCTAAAACAATAATTATGATATATTTTTTCATGACTATTCCTGTTTATTAATAAAACCTGTACCAAGTAGATTCTGAACTTCTGTATCTAATTAACGCTGACTTGCCTTTAGCTAAAGCTATTGATGTGCTCGTCCCATCAATTACAGGGGTAACTGTTACATTATCAATCGAATCTTTGTCATTCATTATTAATAAAATCTGTCCATCGGTTGCGTTTGTTAATGTTTGAGTATAATTCATGTCGTTCATATAAAAAATGACGGTGTTTTTACCAGATATGTTTACATTCGCGTCTCCTGTTGGTGTATTCTCAAGTTCTCCATCGAACATGATTGAGCTTGTAGTTGTGTTAGCTGCCGAGAATGAATTTGCTGCGGAAATAGCTGCATATCCGTTAGTGAATAAATTTTCAATATCGCTCCATTGAATGGCAGCAAACGAATAACCAACTCCAACAACATTTTTTAAGAATCCGTTACTGCCTGTTGTTGCTGTTAAAATGTTTGCTGGGATGTCACTTGTTAAAGCCAGTGTACCTGTTGAAGTCGGAAGAGTTAAAGTGTTATCACCCGATCCATGCGATTGATATGGCTGCAAATAAGTATGAGCTGTTATCGTTCCAGCATCATAACGAGGGAAATCCATTTTACCAATTTGTGAATCTTGTCCAATAACTAAATCTGTTGTGGAATTGCCGGTGTTAAAAGTTGTTGTCCCTGAAAATGTCTTATCACCCGCAATTGATTGATTGCCTGTTGTATAAACTCCGTTTGTAACACTTCCTGCCGTTGTTGCGTAAGGTGCTGTTACAGATCCACCACTTGTTAAAGTTATTGTGTTCCCTGATGTCCCGAGTGTTTGGATTTCATTTGTTGTTGATCCGTCAACTTCTGCAGTTAAAAATGTAGAATTATCAAAACTCCATGCAGCACCAGTCCACTTTGCATATCCTGTTGATTTTGATATTGCAGGTTCATAAGTGCCTGAATGATTGTGGTTACTTAATGAGTATGTCGAATTATCATAAGAGATCGTTGTTCCAGAAATCTTGACAAATCCTGTTCCACTTAAAGCTGTTTGCTTACCGTTGAAAGTTGACCAATCTGTAGCACTTAGAAAACCAGCTTGTGAATCTGTCGCCTTTTGTG
>DAIEQP010000304.1 GCA_027347805.1 Ignavibacteria bacterium
GATGGATAAGTAAGAGTAACTTTATATGTGTCTTTATTGTTGATAGTCTCCATTCCTGTCAGTTCTAATTTAATTCCCAGTTTAGCATAATCCAGGTATGCATTAAATGTTGCCTGAATTTTCATTGACTCCAGCTGGTCACCGCTAATTTCTTGTTCCTGACCCATCTGGCTAGTTTTTCCTTTAGTCCCGTCAAAAATTGTTTTCTGCTGAACAACACCAAAATCAACTAACTGATAAAGTTTATTTGGTGCTTTGCGAATAATTGTAACTGAAATATTCATTCCCTGCATTGCACCGCCCAACTTCATCGTTTCATCCTGAACCTTTAACAATTTTTCTCTTCCTCCAACAGCATCAATATATTTATTAATTACCTGTTCTGCTGTTAAACCTTCAGGAGCTTTTTTTACATTCGGATCATATTTTTCACCATATATATCATAGTAATCTAGTTTACCGGTTATGGAAAACTTGGTAAGATTTTTTGCAACTTCTTCTGCTTTTCCGACAACGAGAACATTAGCGTTACCCGGTTTAATGAATTTCTTTGCTGTAGCCAGTACATCATCAGTTGTAACTGCACTTAGATTTTTCAAATAATTTTTATAATAATCCTTCGGCAGATTAAACTTTGCAATATTAATAGCGAATCGTGCAATAGTTGCCGGTTGTTCAAGCGATCTAATAAAGTTACCTGCAAGCAAATTTTTAGCTTTGTCTAAATCCTCGGCGGAAACTTTTTCGTTACGAATCTTTTTCATCTCACTTAGTATTTCAGTAAGTGCGCTGTCTGTAACTGCATTTCTAACTGAGGCGGTTGCCATGAAACTTCCAACTAATTTATCGGCTGCAATATTTGAATATGAACCGTAAGTGTAAGCATGTTTTTCTCTAAGATTCATGAATAAACGACCTGTTGCGCTTCCGCCAAGAATAGTATTGAGAACCGTTGCTTTAATAGCATCTTCGCCGCCAATCGGCAATTCAATGGGATAGCAAACTGTAACAATAGATTGAACTGAATTAGAGCGATCTACCATTGCAACTTTGGTAACAACCGGAGCTTTGGGGTTTACAAAAGTATTTTTAGGCACATCCTTCTTTTCCCAATTTCCAAGATATTTTTCTACCATTGTTTTTGCTTTGGCTAAAGTAATATCACCTACAATCGCAAGGTATGCAACATTTGGTCTGTAATACGATTGATAAAATCCTTTGCACATATCGAGTGTTACTGAATTTATTGTCTCTTCTGTTTCGGGTTCGCCATATGGATGTTCTTTGCCATATACAACTATGGATTGAAGGCGTTGTGAAATTGCATTTGGTTCATCTTTGGCAGAAGCTAATTCAGATATTTTTTGTTTTTTAATTTTATCCAGTTCTTCTTGTTTGAAATCGGAATTCAAAACTATATCAGACATTATTTCGAAAATCTTTTCTTTGTTTTTTTCCAAACCAGAAGCTGTTATTCCAGATGAAAAAGTTGAAAGAGAAGCACCAAGCAGATCAATTTCCTGATCCAATTTATCCTTAGTACGTTTTTTTGTTCCGGTTCTTAAGAGTTGTCCGGCTGCGTCTGTATAGCCGGCATTTTTTCCTTCAAGAATAGGATCGAGATCTAAACTGAGGTTAAATGTAACTCTTGGCAGTTTATGATTCTCTACAACAAAAACTTTCAATCCGTTTTTCAATTCGAATGATTGCGCATCTCCAATTTTAACTTCTGGTGCAGGACCCGCAGCAGGTTTTTTACTTCTATCAAGTTGAGCTTGTAAGCTAACAGTTAGAAATAACATAAATAACATTATCAAACTTCGTTTCATTTTTTCATACTCCGTTATGTTTTTATAAAAAGGAATTTGAAGTAATCGATTTATCTAATTCAATTTTTATTTTGGTTGCATTGATTTGGGCAGATAATAAAGAACTACCCTGTTCTCTTTTGTCAAATATTTATTAGCAACCTTTCTAAGATCTTCTTTTGTCACTTTCATATAACGTTGAAGTTCATTATTAATAAGATTAGCATCGCCAAAGTAAACAGAATAATTTGCTAGACTTTGCGCTATACCCGCAACAGTTGAATTTGAAGTAACAAAATCGGTTTCAACCTGATTTCTGATTTTTTGAAAATTTACATCGCTAATTAAATCTTTCTTAACTTTTTCCAATTCAGCATTAATTGATGTTTCCAAATCTTCTGCTTTAATACCAACTTTTGCTAGTGCATAAACAACAAAAAGACCGGGGTCTTCCAAAGCAAACGGCATGGAAGCAATCGCAATAACTTTCTGCTGCTTGTCTTTTATTTCTTTTGTCAGCAGTGAACTTTCTCCACCGGTTAAATATGTTGTTAACATATCGAGTGCATAGTAATCCGGGGTTCCCTGAGCAGGCATATGGTAAGCCTGGCAAACTAAAGGCAGCTGAACTTTATCATATATTATATCTCTGACTTCTGCGGTTTTTACTGGTTCTACTTCTTTAGGACGAGTAATTTCAAATGCGCCTTTAGGAATATCTCCATAATATTTTTTTACTAATTCTTTTGTTTTTTCAATGTCAATATCGCCGGCTATTGTAAGAGTTGCATTTTGTGGAACATAAAACTTTTTATAAAATGAAATGAATTCATCAAGTTTTGCCTGATCTATGTACTGAGCAGAACCGATAGGCATCCATCTGTATGGATGAACTTTGTATGCATTGCTGAAAATCTTTTCTCCGAGAGAACCATAAGGTCTGTTTTCATAACTCTGTTTTCTTTCTTCTTTTACAACTTTACGCTGAGTCTCAACGCCAATACTATCAATCTTCAGATGAAGCATTCTTTCGGATTCCATATACAAACCAAGTTCTAATTGATTTGAAGGCATAATTTCATAATAATAAGTTCTATCGAACGATGTGTTAGCATTAAGCTGGCCGCCCGCTGCTTCTATTGTTTTGAAATATTCGCCACGATTAATATTTGGCGAACCTTCAAACATAAGGTGCTCAAAAAAATGCGCAAAACCAGTGCGCTGTGGATCTTCGTTTTTACTGCCAACATGGTATAAAACAGATACCGCTACAATCGGGGTTGTATTATCCTTGTGAAGAATTACACTCAATCCATTATCAAGTTTGTACTGCGTGAATTCAATTTTTCTTGCTTGTGCATTTGTTATCACAAAGGACACAATGAACAAAAGGAAAAAAAGCCTGCGTTTCATTAATTACTCCTTATTTAGAATTATGTTGATTAGCCAAAACGGGGAATTATACCGGGATAATATTAGGAAATTTGATTTCATTTGCGAATAATTTGACGTGATGAAAAGTGAAAAGTTTAACTTAAAAAATTTTTTATGCGTAACAGGAAATGAATTTTTGCAGAAAAGAGACGTACGAATGTACGTCTCTTTATTAGATTTAACGGAGTTTTTCTAATAAATACGTCAACAATGATGAAATTGAAACTCGAACCTGTTCCATTGAATCTCTTTCCCTTACAGTAACTGTCTGATCTTCCATTGTCTGCGTATCAACAGTAATGCAAAATGGAGTTCCAACTTCATCCATTCTTCTGTAACGTCTTCCAACTGCACCTTTGTCATCATAAAAAATTCGTAAGTATGGCCGGAGATCTGCTTCAATCTTGCGGGCAACTTCAGGCATTCCATCTTTGTTTACCAAAGGAAGAATCGCAGCTTTAATCGGTGCAAGTTTAGGATGAAAACGAAGCACACTTCTAACTTCTCCTTTTACTTCTTCTTCATAATAAGCATCAACTAAAAATGCCATAAATGAGCGGCTGGCGCCTGCAGAAGTTTCAATTATAAATGGAATATATTTTTCTTTTGTTTCGTCATCAAAATATTGCTGGCTCTTGCCGCTAAATTCCTGATGCCTGCCCAAATCAAAATCAGTTCTATTATGAATTCCCTCTATTTCTCCCCAGCCAAACGGAAATTCATATTCAATATCGGTTGCATTTTTTGCATAGTGAGCAAGTTTATCTTTTGGATGATCATGAAAACGCAGCTTATCCGGATTCATTCCAAGTGATTTAAACCATGCTATTCTTCTTTCTTTCCATTCTTCATAATGTTGGGTGTCACTTCCTGGTTTACAGAAATACTGCATTTCCATTTGTTCAAATTCTCTAGTTCGAAAGAGAAAATTTTTATTGTTTATTTCATTACGGAATGCTTTTCCGATTTGAGCAATTCCAAATGGAAGTTTTTGTCTGCTTGAATTAGCAACATTCAAAAAGTTAACAAAAATTCCCTGAGCTGTTTCTGGGCGGAGATAAATAATATTTGCAGAATCATCTACCGGACCCAAAAATGTTTTAAACATAAGATTGAATTTGCGGGGTTGTGTAAAGGTTCCTTTATTGCCGCATTGAGGACAGCCAAGAAGATCCAAAAGTTTAGTAGCATTATTCTGATCTTCCAGAACCTTTTCAAATTTTTCTGAAAGTGTTCCTTCACTTTGAAGAACAGAAGCATCAAATTCTTTTAACGCTTTTTCTTTATTCTTATCAGAGATTAATTCAGCAAGTGTATCAACTCTGAATCTTGCTTTACATTGTTTACAATCAATCATCGGATCAGTAAAATTTTCGACGTGACCGCTTGCTTCCCATACACGCGCATGCATAAGAATCGAAGCATCCAATCCTTCAACATCCTCGCGGTATGTCATGGCTTTCCACCATTCTTCTTTAACATTTTTAAGTAATTCAACACCAAGCGGGCCGTAATCCCAGCAGCCGTTTAATCCGCCATAAATTTCTGATGATTGAAAAACAAATCCTCTGCGTTTTGCCAGAGAAACAATTTTTTCTACAGTTTCATTTTGTTGCTTTGCGATGGTACACCTCGTTCTTATTAATAAACTTTAACAGGATTTGAAATCATTCGTCGCGGTGAACAGTGCCTGGTGAAAATGCAGGCAGGCAAACTGCAATATATTCTGCTCCGATCTCGCCGGGAGTGCTGTATTGAATCCACTCACCTTTATTAGTAATTATTCCCTGCCCTTCAAAAACATCATAAATATTTTCTCTGGTAGTAACGCGTAACATTCCTTTAAGCACAACTGTGTATTCGTCAAACTCGGGAGTTTGTCCCGGTTCAACCCAGCCTGAAGGGCTTTTCATTTTAGCAATGCTAACGGCATTTGTTTTAGTATTTACATTTCCAAAATATTCTTCTATAATCTTGGGCTTATTTCCGGCAGCTTCAATGATTGTTGGTTTTTCAATTTTAATCGGCATAATCAATTTTTAAATAAATTTTGTTCTTCAGAACGAATAATTGTATTTTTTACACCTGAAGAAGTTATTAAACTTTTGCGCAAATATAAGAAATGAAGTCGCAAGTTAGAAGCAGCACCCAACCGCTAATTTAAAGTAACGAAATCAAGAAAAGGCATTTGATTTGCATAATAATGCCAGATATTACAGCGAAAAATGACTAAAGCAATTACATATAATCTAAAATTAAACGAAGAAAATTCCAATCATTATTACAATGAAATAGCCACCTATGCGGACTTTGTTCACGAATTCATTGAACGAAATTACGCCTGGATAATCTCCCAGTATCACAGTTTTGTTATCAATAAAATATATGAGAAAGAGAGAAGTCGGGGAGAATACTGCATTGAATTATTAATAATTGGCATGTGCTGGAATAAATATTCAGGGGCATCGCGCAATACTTCACAAATTGTATTATCAACACTGAATTTACTAAACAACAAAAAAAATACTCGCTTACCGTTTAGTGAAAAAATTGAAAAGTTGAAGAGTTTTATTTTAGGAAGCTTCGTTGTTCCCAAAATTAATGAAGCTGATAAAAGTTATGAATACAACCTTAATAATTTTAATAAGCTTATTTATTGGCTTGAATCTACTGGCGAATTTGTTGAAGAGGTTAATAAGCTAAAGAACTGGTCGGCATTTTTTTCTTCTCTTAACGAATGGAAAGTTGATTTTATTATTTCATCATCTGTTGCGCTTTACGACTGGTTTACAATTTCATCCCACATAACTCTTGGCAAATACACAGAAGATCTTCAGGAATTCTTAAAGCAGCATCCTCATAAATATAAACATAGAAACGATATAATTTTTACAGGAAAAGATGAAACCGAATATTATTTAAATATGATATGCGCGGAAATCATAAATAAAGCACTGGAACCTGTTTTTGAAAAATCAATAAAGCGAACTATCGTAATTCCTGATTGCATGAAAACAAATTCTAATCAGTGCACATTAAATAATTTCGATGATGTAAGCTGCTGCACAGAATGCACACTTGATTGTTCGATCGCAAAGCTTTTTAAAATCGGTTCGGATTATGATTTCAATGTGGAAATAATCAGACACTCTCAGAATTTTTCCCAACTATATTCAAAACTGAATTCCTGCCATGACATCGGATATATAGTTGCGGCATGTCTTTTAAACA
>DAIEQP010000306.1 GCA_027347805.1 Ignavibacteria bacterium
TAGGCGTTTCAGTTCCATCTTTAGAGATTAACAAAGTATGATTTGAAAGCCCTACAATAACCCCTTCTTTTAAAACTTTTTGAACTGGATTTTCAACTTTACTTCTTGATAATTCATTGATGATGTTGAAAACCTCTTCGATTGATTTGCTGTTTGCATTTGTTTCTGTCCACCCGGTAAGTTCTTCGGCAATTTCATTCATTTGCTTAATATTGCCATTTGTATCGGTAGTGATTACTCCATCACCTATGCTGTAAAGGATTGTTCTAAATTCTTCGTGGTACTCCCGCAACTCTTTTTCTTTAACAAATAATTCTTTGTAAATATTTCTTTGGCGGTAGTGATAGTACCAGATAAGTCCAACACTCAAAACTATAATGAGCAGAATTGTGAAAGAGATTATTACTATTTCTCTAAAATAAAGCCCGGCATAAATTTCACTCTCATCTACTTGAGCTATCATTATCCATGGAGTATCCGACACTGGACTTATGTAAGCTAATACTTTAGTGCCGCGGTAACTTGTGCCTTCAAAAATGCCTTTGAAACCAAGAATGGCATTTATTGCCGGGAGTTCTTTTCTTGTTAATGGGAAGCGTAATTTCAGGGCAGTGTTTTTCTGATGTGTAAGCTCATTTAAATATTGGACGCTATCGCCATCTTTTCTTACAATAATTGTTTCTGATGTTTTGCTTGGTGTGGGCCATTCATTTATTAATGGATATAAATATTTTTCAGGATTAATGCGCAAAATCAAAGTAGCAATTACAACATTATTCTTGTCGGTAATTGGTGCAATGTAATCAAGATGAATTTCATTACGTGGTGGACAAATGTATAAATCTGTATTGAATATTTTTTTAGTGGTTACTACTTTTAAAATATATTTTTCTGTTGCTGCGTCTAGCCGTTGATCGTTTGATTTTATCGAAAGAAGTAATTTCCCTTTGGCGTCGGTAATCATAACATCACTGTAAAGAGAGTCCGAATTTATCAGTTCTAATCTTTTCAATAATTCTAATTTGACAGAAAGATTTGATCTAGTTCCAAGCCAGTTTTTCAAACTATTAGCGAAGAAAGGACTTTGCGAAAACATTTTTGTATCTGATAAGATTTCTCTATTCCAATTGACTATTTGAGAAATTTTAAGTTCTGCAATTGCTTTTAATTCAACATGCTTTTGTGAACGAATGAATTGCGCCTCATATGAGAAGAAAATGTAAGATCCTACAATTAATATTAAACTTACTGTTGCTATTAGAAAAAATAATCTTGTTTTATATGTTGCTACTGGATTCTGTTCCTTTCTCATTTATATCTGCCTTGGCTGAATTCAATATAATTTAGGAAGTGAGGTGAAGAAACGCCATCTATGCAGAGGCTAAAGTGATTCCGTTTGTGATTCACGCTAAGATATAGGCACTTTAACCCACTTCTTTTTAAGAGTAAATTAAAAAATTTTATCTGAGATAAAAAGAACCAATATTAGTTTCTGCATTTATGAGGTAGAGCGCATCTTTCAACATTAAAATTGAATCGCACAGTTTTGGATTTGTAACCATGAAGAGTTCCGTATTGTTTTTTTTAATTTTCTTGACCAAGTTCATGTTGATTAGCTGGTTTAGATTATTCTCAATAGTTGTATGATCAAGATCCAACAGAATACCAATCTCTACAGATGTTAATTGTTTTTCATAAAGAGAACAGATAACATCTACCAAACCGATCTCTGTGAAAATACTGCTCAGAGTTTCATTTACATGTTTTTGATCATTCATTCGGCACCATAAAAATTAAGTGAACGGGATTTCATTGTCTTTTACTAAAGGATGAGATGCATAAATAGGGAAAAGGATTTTTTAAATGATTGTTCCGATAATCACATTATTAAAGATTCGACCGGCGTGTCGAAGTAAGCGACCGTTTAGTTGATAGAAGAATACAGTTTTACAATAATCTTTCGAATTATCCCAATAAGAGCATTAAAACAATATGGCACACTTTTTCATATAAGAGTAAAGAAATCAATTAATACTCACAAACCAAAAAGGTAAAAATGAAAAAAGTAGTTGCTCTTCTCGCAGTAGTTGCATTGTTTTTTGTTTATGCAAATACTTATGCTCAAACGCAGACTCCAACCAACCCAACACCGCCAACACAACATGGTAAAGGATTTGTTGATAAGAACGGCGATGGTTACAACGATAATGCACCAGATCATGATGGTGATGGAATTCCTAATGGTGTTGATCCAGACTACAAGGGACCAAAACTTCAGAAAAATAAATTTGTTGATTTAAATGGTGATGGAATTAATGACAATGCCGGAAAAGGCAAGCGTGGAGGTAAAGGTGGAAAAGGAATTCACACACCAGGAACAGGAATGGGTAATAAAGGCGCTGGAATGCAGAATGGAACCGGAACAGCAACTGGTACAGGTGACTGCACACAAACAGGCACCGGAACACAAACTGGAACAGGGCGTGGTTACAGAGGCGGAAAATAATATTAAACATAGGGACTTTTCGGAGTCCCTTTTCTATAAAGAGGATAAATAATGTTTCGTAAAATAAATTCATTAATTGTAATTGGTTTTTTATTATTAACAACACAAGCATTTGCTCAGTTGTCTTATAGTTTTTCAACGGAACAAGAATACAACGACAATCCATTTAGATCTCAGCTGGCTACAAAAACATTAATCTCTTCTTTGGATTACAGCTTAGAGCATAATTCCGATTTACTGACAATTGGTTATAACGGAAGCTATTACAATTTTGAGGCGGTACCGGTAAGAAATTTTTATTGGCATCAGCTATCCGCGTATAAAAGTTTTGAGAATTCTACAGTTGGAATACTTGCCGAACAGCGGCTTGGAAAAGATATTTACACTTACTTCAACTACACAAATGTAACTGGCTATTACACACAGCAGTTTAGATGGGATGATTTTCATATTGTAGTATCACCGAATGCGAGTTTGTCAAAATATCCAAGCATTTCAATATTAGATAACCTGAAGTTTTCTTTGAACGGAACTATTAACCGTGGATTTGAAACTGGAACAACAATTATTCTCGGTGGCGCTTTTACATATAAAAAATATTTGGATCCAACACAGAGCGGTACTTATTCATATCTAGATGAAGTCAACCAAATAGTATCTGAAACTTATATGGATAAAAATGTTTCATCAATTACTCAAATGCTTTCGTTCCTACGTGTTGCACAATCGATCACCCCAACAACAGGATTAGCAGCACAGTTTACGAATAGAAGTATATTAAGTGGTTTTGGAAGTTTTGTAAAAGATCTTAATATGATTTATGGTGATGAATCGGAATTATTTGACGATCCGGTTAATTATGAAGGGAACAATTTATCAATAGAACTAACGCAGATATTGTTTGACGATTTATCAATAAAAGGAAGCTTCTTTTTTAATAACAAATTTTATCCATCACAGGGCATTTATGATGAAGCATATAATTATAATACTGGAATAATGAGAAGTGATACACAGAAAATTTTAGATTTCTCGTTGAATAAAGATATACATTTGGGGAGTTCAGAAGATTTTAGTCTATCTGTTGGGCTAAAATTTCAGTTGATTAAAAATCAATCTAACAGCTCTGTTTTCAACTACAATAGCAATTCAATAAACCTAAACGTAGGATTCAATTTTTAGTTATGAGTTTTGTGAATCTAAATGATAAAATTCGCTTCAAATAGAATAGTGAATTTGATTAATTTATTGGAGCGATTAGGTAATTAAATGCGAATTCTGAAAAATATTTTGATTCAACCCAAAAGTCTCATCCTCATTTTTACTGTTACTGCTCTCGTTACAGTGGCTTCCGCCTTTATCGAACTGAACCAAAGTAAAAGCGAGATGCTTGAATTAATGGAAAAGCAGGGGCATTCCATACTTGAAACTGTTTTGGTTTCTTCGAACAATGCACTCTCTTCTTATAATAAGATTGAAAAAGAAATTAAGAACAGACTTCTTAACAATGCACAAACAATAAGATTGTTTGATGAGAAAGGACTTCTCAGCAACTCATTACTTGAAAAATTTGCAAAGAGTAATAATATATACCGGATAAATATTTTTGATTCATCTGGGAAAAAGATTTTTTCGAGCCATAAGGATATTCATAAAATCAAAGATGAAAAAGAAAGTCCCTATAAATATATAGAGCCAATAGTAAAGGGTGAGGAAGACACTTTAATAATTGGAGTAAAGCCCGCAAGATTTTTAGATGAGCAGCGTTTTGCCGTTGCGCTCGCAACAAAAGATCGTAAAGCCATAGTACTAAATGTAAATGCTGATGAGTTGTTAAAATTTAGAAAGGAAGTTGGTTTTGGAATTCTGTTAAAAAAGGTAACTGAAAATCCGCAAATTATTTACGCGGCATTACAAGATGAAAAAGGAATTATTGCTGGTTCTGGAAAAGTGGGAGAGTTGGAAAATATTCAATCATCCAATCTGATCCAGGAAAGTCTGAACGAAAACGAATACAAATGGAGAGTGCTGAAGTTACAAACTGTGGAAGTCTTCGAAGTTTTGCATCCATTTATTCATGACGGAAAAACAATCGGAATATTTCGTCTCGGTCTTTCGCTTGAACCACTAAACAAAATCAATGATAGGTTAACCAGGCGCATAATAATTATAACCGTTCTACTTTTTATGTTCGGTTTTGTAACGATAACTTTAGTATTTGTTCGGCAAAATTTCGGAATACTTTCCAAACGTTTTAATGCAATTGAATCCTATTCAAAAAGAATAGTTGATAATGTAAGTGACGGAATAGTTGTAATGGATGCAGGGAAAAGAATTATAATGATAAATAAAGCCGCACAATCAATCTTGAATGTTTTGGAATTAGGAGTAAAGGGAACCGATTTCAAATCTATTTTCCCATTTGACGAATGTAATGATATTTGGAATTCTCCTCTCAAACTAGCAGAGATAGAATGCACATTAAACAAAGAACAAAAAATGTTTCTTTTTTCATTAAGTGAATTTACTGATGAAAATAAACAAACAAATTATATCCTGGTTTTTCGTGACCTGACTGCTCAAAAACAGATAGAGAAGCAAGCTCAGCGTAACGAGAAAATGATTGCAATGGGAGAACTGGCTTCTTCTGTTGCTCATGAAATTAGGAATCCGCTAAATTCAATTGGTACTATTGCACAGCAAATTGGAAAAGATTTTGCTGTGAATGTAAATGAAGAAGAATTTAAGAACCTAACATCAATTGTATATAAAGAAGTACGCAGAATAAACGAAACAATAGAAACATTTTTGAAATTTGCCAAAGAACAACCAATTAATGCCGAAGAATTTTCACTAAATAGTTTCTTTGGAGACTTGGTGAATCAGTATTCAGCGTTTTTGAACCAGAATAAGATTACTCTTAATGTTAATTGTGAATATAACGGAACAGTAATTCTAGATAAATCACAAATGAAACAAGTGTTTATCAACTTGATTGAGAATTCAATAGACGCGCTAAAAGATGGTGGAATTATTTCGATACAGGCATTAGTTGAAAGCAACAATACCATCATAATCTTTTCTGATAATGGCGTTGGCATTGAGCCGGATAAGATTAATAAAATATTTGATTTGTATTTTACAACTAAAAAGAAAGGTAATGGAATAGGGATGAGTATTATTCATAAAATAATTACAGAACATGGTGGTAGTATTTCTGTAGTTAGCAATTTGAATGAGGGAACTAGTTTTCATATAAAATTACCATTAAAATATTGCTGAGACCATTTATGAGCAGTTTTTCAATACTAATAATTGATGATGAAGAACCACAATTACAATCGCTAAAAAGTTTTTTAACTAAACGCGATTATAAAGTTTTTACTGCAACCAATGGTGAATCCGGTTATGAAATTTCAAAGAATGAAATGATTGACATAGTTCTCACAGATTTCAACATGCCCGGCTGGGATGGAATGCGTGTGTTGAATGAATTGAAAAGTATGAACCCAACCATTGAAGTTGTGGTAATGACGGCCTATGGAACAATTGAAAGCGCTG
>DAIEQP010000378.1 GCA_027347805.1 Ignavibacteria bacterium
TTTCTAATGGTTGGCGGTGCCCCGGCAAGGTACGAAGGAATCAATAAAATTGGTCTTAGAAGAAGAGGCTTTACACCAGAACAACTTGAAGCAATCAAAGAAACGTATAGAATATTTTATTTATCAGGATTTTTATTTTCAGAAGCAAAAGAAAAAATTTCTTCTGAATTAGGCCATATAGAAGTTGTAAAACAGGTCTTGAATTTCATGGCGAAATCAAATCGCAGTATTATTAGAAAATGAACTGGCACTTCATAGATTCCGGATTTAATACCGGTGATTTTAATATGAAGTACGATTTAGAACTCGCTTACAAATGCAAACCAGATGAAGCGTTTTTCAGATTATACAGGTGGAATCCATTTTGTATTTCTATCGGGGCTAATCAGTCTTTTGATGATATTGATTTGAGCAAGACTGCAAAAGACGGAATTGATGTTGTTAAAAGACCAACCGGTGGCAGAGCAATTCTGCATGCTGAAGAATGGACTTATTCGGTTATATTCCCTCTTAATTACCAATACTCGCCAAAAGAAATTTATGAACTCATCTCTGAAGCTTTGATAAGAGGACTAACAAAATACAATCCGCTTTTATCAAAATCCGAATTGGAAAGTGTACAACCGAATATTCCAAAATTATTGGAGGAACCATCCGGAGTTTTATGTTTTGCAAGCACTGCGAAAAATGAAGTGAAATTTTCAGGAAAAAAAATAATTGGCAGCGCTCAAAGAAAACTTGATAAAACAATACTCCAGCATGGTTCAATTTTATGCGGCACATACCATCAGAAATTAGCAGAGTATCTCAAAACCGATAGTGAAACAAAAATTAAGCTTGGGAATGATCTAACTGAAAAAACAATTGAGATTGAGACTATTTTGAATGAATCAGTAAATTATGACCAATTAAAAATTTGTTTAACACAGGGGTTTGAAGATTTTCTCCAAATAAAAATGACTTGAAAAATTACCTGCTTACTTGATATATCACATTAAAAGACAGATTTTTACCCTATATTAATCTCAAAAAAAAGAGTTTCGAACCGATAATTATATTGACTATCGAGTGTTAAATGAAAACAAATGGGATTAATTTATTCACATTTATGAAGGATTATTTTAAATACTTCTGCCTATTCCTTTTGTTTATTTCTAGTCAGGCAATCCCGCAGAATAATAAATTTCGATTCGAAAAGTTCACTTCAGATCAGGGGCTATCTCAAAACTCGGTTGTAAAAATTTTTCAGGATAAGAAGCAGTTTCTTTGGTTTGGAACTTACGATGGTTTGAATAGATTTGATGGTTATACCTTCAAAGTTTATAAATCTATCCTTACCGATTCAACAACTATTAGCGGTCAATATTTCAGTTCAATATGTGAAGATAAAGATGGCAATATGTGGATTGCATCTCTTGGAGGTGGGCTTAATAAATATTTGAGCAATTCTGATACTTTTAAGAGATATAAACATAATCCAAATAATCCCAAAAGTATTAGCGATGATAAAGTAAGAGCTGTCTTAATAGATAAACAAGGGATGCTTTGGGTTGGAACAGAATTCGGTCTCGATCTTTTTGATCCCCGGACAGAACAATTCACTCATTTCAGAAACGAACCGGGTAATCCGAATAGTCTTAGCAGCAATTATGTAATTTCTTTAGGCGAAGATTCAAAAGGAAATATTTGGGTTGGTACATTTTACGGATTAAATGTTTTTGATCCGATAAAAAAAACGTTTAGAAACTTCATTGGCGATGTTGGGTTAAAGAAAGGTTTAAGTAGTAATTGGACGAATAAAATATTTCTTGATAGCCGTAACACACTTTGGCTTGCAACAACTGGCGGACTGCACAAATATGATGAGGTAAAAGATTGTTTCGAAAATTTTCTACCCCAATATAGTACTCCTGGCATTAATACAGACAACACAATAAGAGATGTAATTGAAGACAAAAAAGGAAATTTATGGGTTGCAACCTGGACTCATGGAATAGGAATCTTAGATAGAACCACAAAAAAATATACTATGATTAACCATGATCCATCTGATTTCTTCAGCTTAAGTACAGACCTCACAATGTCTTTGTGCCAGGATAAATCAGGTTTGATCTGGATTGGGACAGACGGCAGCGGCATCAATAAATTGAACCTTCGTAAAAGCCAATTTAAAAATTATCAAAATCTTATACTCAATAAATCAAGCTTAAGTGAAAACAAAATCTATTCAATCCATGAAGACAAAAAAGGGATTATTTGGGTTGGCACTTATGGAGGCGGAATAAATTATTTTGATCCATCAAAAGATCCCAATCACTTTACACGAATAATGAATAAGCCGGGCAATCTGAATGGCCTTATTTCAAACCAGATCAGATGGATTACAAGCGATAATAGTGGAATACTCTGGATTGCTACAGATGGCGGATTGGAAAAGTATGATGCATCAATACAAAAATTTACTCATTATACTCTGGGTAATACTCCTAATCTAAAGACCAACGCCATTTTCTGTGTTACAGAGTTAAGAAATGGAGATTTAATTATTGGCACTTATGATGGGGGCATGAGCATTTTCAATAAAGAGAAAAATACTTTTACAAATTATTCGTATGATATAAATAACATAAAAAGTATTTCGAGTAATGTAATTCGTCAAGTTTTTGAAGACCGGTCAGGATTAATCTGGGTTTGTACAGATAGAGGATTAAATTTGTTTGATCCAGTTAAAAAAGAGTTTACCCGTTTCCTACATGATGATTCTGATCAAAATTCAATCAGCATTAATACCCTGTTCACAATGTTCCAGGATAAATCAGGGACACTTTGGATTGGTACTGCGTTAGGTTTGAACAAACTAGAAGGAAACTTTAAAGAAAATAATAATATAAAATTCACTTGTTATACAAAATCAGATGGTCTTCCGGATAACGATGTTCAGAGTATTCTTGAAGATGATCATGGAAATCTTTGGCTAAGCACAAATAAAGGTATTGCAAAATTCAATCCCGTTAAGAAAACATTTAAGAATTATAATAAAAGCGACGGGTTACCAAGCAATGAATTTTTTATTAACTCAGCTTGCAGGATTAAAAAGACAGGTGAATTTTTATTTGGAAGCGATAAAGGATTTTGCATGTTTCATCCCGATAGTATAAAGGACGATTTATTTATTCCCCCAGTAGTATTAACAGATTTTCAATTATTCAATAAACCGGTCCCTATCAATGAAAAGATCAACAACGAAATAATTCTATCTCAATCAATTTGGGATACAAAAGAAATTAATTTATCGCACGAGAATAATATAATTGCGTTAACATTTTCAGCACTTAATTTTGCCGCTCCCGAAGCGAACAATTATGCTTACAAACTGGATGGCCTTGAATCTGATTGGAATTATGTGGGGAATAGACATTTTGCCAGTTATACTAATCTGCCCCCAGGAGAATACGTTTTCAGAGTTAAAGGCACCAACTCAAGCGGAATTTGGAGTAATGAAGAAACTGCTCTTAAAATAATCGTAAAGCCACCTTATTGGGCTACATGGTGGTTTAGAACATCAATAATTCTATCAATCATTCTTGTTACACTTTTCTTTTACAGAATGAAAGTTAGAAGCATGGAAGAAAGGAGAATTAACCTGGAACGATCCATCAAGGAAAAATCACAGCTAAATGAAGAATTAAAAAAATTAAATGATACTAAGGATAAATTCTTTTCTATTCTCGCGCACGATCTTAGAAATCCGTTTCATTCTATTCTAGGAATGATATCATTCATCATTGAGGAATATCATACAATTAGCGACCCTGAACGAATTGATATGTTGAATATGATTCTGAATGCATCCAAGAATAATTTC
>DAIEQP010000398.1 GCA_027347805.1 Ignavibacteria bacterium
TGAAATGAGTGACAATTCTATTCCTATGACTAAAGCTGAAAAGGTTATCTGGGAAGAGCTGAAAGCCCAAAGAAAGTTATTGAACCAGATTCTTGAAAATAATTCTCTGGACAGACTCAAAGATGTATCGGCAAATAAAGCAACAAAAATTTTGAAATGCGGATACGAAACGCTGATGAAGGAAATCAATTCAGGAAATCTAAAAGCAAAAAGAAGAGGGAACGGAATAAGAATTCTTTTAAAGGATTTAGAAGCATATCAGAATTGTGCAATAATAACTCCAAAGATTAAGCATACGCAGGAAAAAATTAGTGCACAGCAAATTTGGGATGATATCCAAGCGGAGAAGAAACGTGGAAAGCATAATTGAATATATCGAGAGCATCCATTTTTTGGTGTGGGTCATGATAGTAATGTGTCTCTATCTCGCAGTTTTCTTTCATAAAGTGATTGACATTTTAAACGAATTAAGGAGGTTCAAATGATGTTGATTAACCCAATCGTATTATTTATTTCTCTTGCAATTACAGTTGCTTTAATCGGGTGGGCAACTTTAGCATATCAAACTATCAAAGGTAAAAATCAGATCATCGCTGATAAAATTACCAAGATTCAAACGCTTGAAGTTACTCTTGAAGCATGGAAGAAAGCAGCACAGGACTATAAGCGAGAGCTCGAGGAAGAACAATTGAGAAGAAGTGCAGTCGCATCTCTTTACGATCAGAAGTCAGAAGAATATGACGAGCTCGACAAACTGCACAAATTAAGTGTCATTGGACTGATGAAACAAACCAACGGCAGATCACGCAAGTTTTTCTCATTAGCACCAGAAAGGGTGGCAGAACATGCAACAGTTGATTTATAAAAGCAACCTTGGTGAAATAAAAACACTCGGCCAGTGGATAAATTTTGCTGACTTACACGGGGCAATTTTTGCCATCAGTTCCGAAGACGCAACAATAAAGCTTGTTACTGGCCCGACGATACAGGAAAAAGTTTTAAGAGTTTTAACAGAATGGAAGTTTTTCAATAAAAAACCCCAGCAGCGAACTGGGGCTTCAAGATACCGTAAAAGCAAATTTCACAGAAATAACCAGGAGGTTAAACCATGAACACCAACAAATCTAAACAACAGAAATCGAAAACACAAAAGAATATCGTTAAGCAGGAACGCGACACAGCTCGTCTTCATCCGCTGTTCTCTGGAATGTTTCGCACGATGTTTCCGCATCTTCCTCAAGGAGGTAAATAATGGCTGATCTAGTAAGATTCACTGAAAAAAAGATTGGAGATAATAATCAACTCCAAGTATTCATTAACGAAGCCAGACCACTTGCAAATGTGGTATTCCCTGAGACACTACCTTTCAGTGATAAATATTGCAAACTCGGAATTGAAGTCGTTACCGTTGATCCAAATAACGACAAGCATATTTATAAAAATGAAAGTGGTGGTTACTGCTTACATCTTTCCAAATTAAATGAAATTGCAAAAGCTGCAAAAATCAGGACTGTTGATTCGCGCTTACTCGAAAGAAAAGTTGATCAGAATGGTCAGGTTACTTTTATTTCTCATCAGGTGACTGTTGAATATAGAACAGTTACCGGCGAAATGATTAAAGAATCTTACACCGGCAAGTATGATTACTTTAACGATGTTGCAACAAAAAAAGAAGGACAGGTAAAAAGCCGGAGAAAACATGCTGAGGCTTTAGCAGAATCAAACGCATTAACCAGAGCATTTAACAAAGTTCTTCCTCAATTGCCTCAGTCATTTGATTTGAAGGAATTCTCAAAACCGTTTTTGATTCCATATGTAATCGATGATAAAGATGCTTTGATTGCTGATCTGCCGAAAGAAGATCAGATTGCAATTAAGAAACAATTGGCGTTAAGCAGGTTAAATCTTACAGATAAAATTTATCCACAGAAAAAAGATGAACCTGAAATTGTTGATGCAGTTGTTATTACCGATGAAGATAAAAGAACCATCCCAGCACCGGAACAGCAAGAAGAAGATTTTAGATCAAAGAATAAAATTGTTGCAAATGAATTTAAAGAATCATCTCAGAAAGAACGCACAGAAAAAATTATGAACCTTGTTACCTTAACCGGTTACAAGGACCCAAACAACATTGCCATAAGCTCTGCGAGAATTGAAAAACAAACCGTTGAAAACCAGATCGCTTTTCTTGAACGATTATTAAATCTCCAATCTGAAATGCAGACGACAGAGGCACCATTATGAAAACCTTTCGTTTCATTCATACAGCCGACTGGCATGCATCTTCCGATCCGGTGAAGCAGAAAAAGCTAAAAGATTCACTTGATCAGATTCTCGATTTCGTTAAAACAAACGAAGTTGAAGCAATCATTCATTGCGGCGATGTTTGGGATAGCTCTCAGGATTTTAACGGTAAGGGCGGTGTTCCTATTGTGTTTGAATACCTGCGTAAACTTTCGAAGCACGTTAATTATATTTTCATTGTTAAGGGAAACAACAGCCACGATGCTCCCGGCAGCATTGCACTTCTTCACCAGCTGGAACCAAATATTTTAGCTTATGAATACCCTGTTTGTTTACTAAAGGTCTCTAACGAATTTCATAATTATGAAAGTATTAAAGATATATTTAGAGACGAACAACCAATACATGCATCTGCAGATTACATCATTTCACTAATTCCTTATCCAACAAAAGCATCTTTCATTTCAGATCAGTCAATTGATAATAATAATTCAGACTTCATTGAAAAGTTTGAAGGTGTGTTTGAATTGATAGGGGATGTAACTAAGGAATATTCCTGCCCGAAGATTTTAGGTGCTCACCTGAATGTTGTCGGATCTCGCTTGAGTTCTGGTCAGTCGCTGGTATCCCAAGACATCATGGTCGCACCTTCAACGCTTGATAAAGCCGGTGCTGATTATGTAGCACTGGGACATATTCACCTTGATCAAATGATCGCACCTTTCAAATATTACTCTGGCTCTATTTATAATAAAAACTGGGGTGAGACAGAACAGAAATCATTTAAAGTGATTGAACTGCAAAAGCATAATCAAGAAAACCTTTCTGCAATCTGCCGGATTGATACAATCCCTCTCGTTTCTGCAAGACCAATGGTAACTGTTAACGCTGAGTTCTGCCCAAATGATCCACATACGGATTTTATTTATGATAATGACCTTTCTGATGAATCTTACAATAATGCAGAAGTTAGACTGCGTATTAAAATAAAAGAAAGTGATAAAAATTTATTAACGCAGGAAAAGATTGAATGGCTTAAAACGTTTTTTGGTAGTGATGCAAAGATCGAAATAAATATTGTCCCTAATGAACGAGAAAGCCGTTCTGAACAGATTATGAATTGCGTTTCACTTACTCAAGAAGTAAATGAATTTGCAACCGTAACAAATGCTTTACTGGAACTACCTCAGTCAATCCTTGATAAAGTTTCTCAACTCCAAGAGGAGGTGCATTTATGAGAATTCTATAACTTAAACTCCGTGGTGCCATTGGCATCAAAAAAGGTTTGGGCGTTGATGAAATTGAAATCGACTTCACAAAATTACAGCCCGGACTTATTGCACTAACCGGCAGAAATGGTTCCGGTAAAACAACCATTATGGAAAATCTTCATCCATATCGTACTATGGTTAGTAGAGACGGTTCGCTTCAATCACATTTCTTTTTGAAAGATTCATATCGAATTCTTGAATTTGAATATGATGGAAGATTCTACAAATCGCAAATTCTTATCGATGCGTTAACCGGAGGAAGTGAAGCGTATTTATTTACTGGTGAAGATGATGAAGATGCCCTTGCTCTCAATGATGGCAAAGTTACAACCTATGATGAAGAGATCGAAAAGCTTCTAGGCAGCCAGGAATTGTTTTTCAATTCTGTTTTCTCCGGTCAGAAATCCAAAGGTATAGCTGAACTAAAACCGGCTGAACGAAGAAAACTTTTTTATGAACTGCTTAATCTCGACTCCTATGAAAAGTATCTCGAACGTGCGAAAGCCGAACTTAAGAAAGAAGAGCTGGCACTCGCCGAGGTTGAAGGCCAGATAAAAGCAATCGGTGAAATCTCTCCTAGTCTAATTGATGAATTGCGAAATGATGAAGCTCAACTTGCCGCAAATGTTTTGGCGTTAATTGAAGAGAGAAAACACATCACGTCCCAAATTGAGGAACTCCAGTCAATAATCAACGATGCTGATGTTCAAATTGGAATCGCCGAAAAGAAACTCGCTGATCAATTTCTTTTGAAAGATGAAATTAAATCCTACGAAAAAACGATTGAAAACATTGCCAACGAGCACAACAAAAAAGTATTCCGGCTTAACTCTGATATTACTGATTCTGAACAGTTAATCAAGAAGTATGAAAACATTGTCCTCTTAAAGGATGAAATTCTGGAAGGACTTAACTCAATTGCAGATTATGAAAAATCAGTAAAATTATTTGTTGAAGACCGGACTCACCTGATTTCCAAAAAAGCCGATTTGCAGGAAGCTTATTCAAAAAGTTATGCTGCGCTTTCAGAGAAAGAAAGTGGTTTGAAAAGCAAAAGGGATGAACATCAAAAGCTTAATTGGGCTTTATCCCAGATTAAAGATTCCATTTCAAGAGCTATTAAAGATTCTGAATTGATTTCAAACGTGCCGTGCGATGAAAACACAGGCCAATCATGCAAGTTCCTTTCAAACGCTTATGAAAGCAAAAACAAACTCGAACAGCTGCAGAAACAGGAAGCTAATTTGTTGCACTCCTTCAATGACTTTGCAGAACAGCTCTCGCATATTGAGAAAGAAATTATTTCTGAAAAGAATTTACTCGATGAAAAATTCTCCGTTGAACGCGGAAGCATTTCTGTAAAACTTGATCAAATTGAAGCTGTAATTCGTGATGAACAAAAAATCGTTTCTGATCTGAAATCAAAACAGTATGAAGAAAAGAAAAAGCAGTTAGATGCTGCAGAAAAGAACATCGCTGTTTTAACAGAGAAAATTAACAGCTGTAAAATTCTTATCGAGTCTGAGAAGAATTCCATTCAGGACCAGATTAAACATATTGAAGATTCCATCGTTGCTACAAAAAAAGAAATAGATGATTCTCTTGCTGATTACATTAATTCTTTAAAGTCTTCAAAAGATCAGGTTTACAAACAACTCAAAGATTACGAATTAAAACGCGATGCAGTATGCTTCGAAATTGATGCAGAAAAGAATCAGATCGCTGACATCAATAATCAAATATCACTGATCGAAAAGAATCTCACGCTGTCAATGGAACTGACTGCAAAGAAGAGTTCAATACAAACCGAGATTCAGGATTGGACTTTCCTATGCAAAGCTTTTGATAAAACCGGAATACCAGTTCTCAAGCTGGAAAACTCCGGAGTCGAAATCACCAACATCGCAAACGAACTCCTTTCTCTTTTTGAAAACAAATTCAGAATTGTTTTTGAAACCACATCCTTAACCAAGGATAAGAAAAAACAAAAAGAAACCTTCGACATAAACATCGTTGAAGAGGATGGTGTCTGCGAGATCGGCAACAAGTCGGGAGGTCAGCAGGTGTGGCTGGAAACAGCAATCCAGCTTGCAATTTCTCTCGTTGTCAGAAAGCAGGGGAGAAACATTGAGACTTCATTCCTTGATGAAAAAGACGGCGCTTTAGATCTGGATAACGCTTACTCCTACATCGAAATGTTGAAGAAAGCTCATGAAATGAGTGGTGTTTATAACACGTTTATAATCACTCATAGAACTGAACTTCTCGATTTTATTCCTCAGCAGGTAAAATTAACCAATGGCATTCTCGAGGTGATAAGCTGATGAAAGAGATCCCGTTAACAAGAGGAAAAGTTGCTCTGGTTGATGATGATGACTTTGAAGAACTCTCGAAGTATAAATGGCATTGCATGAAGTATCGTGATAAACTTTATGCCCGCCGGTGCGTGGGAAGGAATACTAAAATCTATATGCACCGGCATATTGCCGGAGATCCCGAAGGTTTAGTCGTTGACCATGGTGACGGTAACGGATTGAACAATCAAAAATATAATCTTCGCAACTGCACACAAAGAGAAAACACATGCAATCGTCCAGCCAGGATTAATTCATCGTCATTCTTTAAAGGTGTTTCAAGGGATGGCAACAGGTGGGTTGCTAAAATCACACATGAAGGGATAACAAAATTTATCGGGTCTTTTTCTGATGAGATTGAGGCAGCTATGGCATACGATCGTGAGGCGTGGAACCTCCAAGGTGCATTTGCACAAACAAACTTTGACATTTAAGGAATTCAGAACATGGATAAAAAAAAATCCTACTCGAACAGTCAGCTATTTGATGAACGGAGAATTTAAAGTGACTCCGTTTATAAGACTTCAAGGAAAATGGCTTGATGAGTTGGGTTTTAAAGTTGGTTCAAAATTTTCTGCTGAGATAAAAGAAGGCAAAATCTTATTAAAAATTGGAGAGTATAATGGCAAATAATAAATCATTAGGAGAAATAGTATTCCCGCGAATAGAGATTATGGAATACAGTGGAAGTGATGAGACTTTCACATTAGAAATCTCTGGCAACGGCAAAAAAATAAGAGTGAAACTTTTTACGAATCAAGTAAAAGATTTAACAGACAAAGCCCGTGAAGTGGTTGGCAAGAAAAGAGATTACGTCTTACAAAAATGGAATAGTTATCTGCGCTTAAAAAATTACACTGGTTATCAATCACCTGACGGTAAGGACTAGGAGAAAAAATTATGAAAGAATTCTTTTTTGATCTCGAAACTACCGGCGTTAAATATTGGAAGAATGGTATCCATCAAATTGCAGGAGCAATTGTAATTGATGGCACTTTGACAGAAGAATTCAACTTTAAAGTTAGACCTAATCCCAATGCCACAATTGAAGAAGAAGCTTTATCAATTGCAGGAGTTACCAAACAACAAATTATGCAATATCCACCTATGGAAGATGTTTATAATTCTTTAATTGCGTTGTTGGGTAAATACATTGATAAATATGATAAGTATGATAAATTCTTTTTAATCGGTTATAACAATTCCAGTTTTGACAATCAATTTCTCAGAGCATTTTTTACTCAGAATGGAGATAATTATTTCGGCTCTTGGTTTTGGTCTAGTCAAATTGATGTGATGGTTTTAGCTGCATTTGAATTAATGAGTGAAAGAGCAAAAATGGAAAACTTTAAGCTAATGACCGTCGCTAAACAAATTGGGTTATCGATTGATGAGACCAAATTACATGATGCTTCTTATGATATTCAATTAACTATTCAGATTTACAATGCAATTCAAGAAAAGAAATTATCAAAAGTAAAACCTTGATATTAATTAAAAATTGGAAAACGAATGGAAAATGAATCAATCTTTATCGATAAATCTCAAGAAACCCTCGAAACATGGGCTTATATAGAAATTATGGGACATTCCAGAATAGCTGGTAGAGTCTCTGAAAGAAAAATGGGAACTCAAATAATGTTACAAGTTGACGTTCCATTAAATGAAAAAGAATTCTCACACACTGAGCTTTTCTCACCGTCCGCAATATTTAGTATTAAACCTACCACAGAAGATTGGTGCAGAAAATTTGTTAAAGCACGAATTAATTATGATGTGCTTCCATATATACCAAGAGAAAGACAACTTGAACCGGGTGGACGTGATGAAGAAGAAGATTGATAATAGAATTTTCGAACTGCGTGAATGGCAGGGTGAAGCCGAAAGGGCTTTACTTGATAAACTAAACTCAACTGCTGAGGATAGAAATAATTTTCTTTGTGTCGCCACACCCGGAAGTGGTAAAACAAAATTTGCACTGAAAGCATGCAGAGACCTGATCAAAGATGGTTACGCTGACAGGCTGGTCGTTGTTACTCCTTCGGAAAATTTGAAACGCCAGTGGGCTGCAGAAGCGTCCGCATTCGCAGGAATTGAACTAGATCCGGATTTCAGGAATGCAAATGGAATTGAAACAAATGATTATCACGGAATTTCAATTACTTACGCACTTCTTTCTCAGGATAAAAATTCAGTTCATCAGCAGAATACTTTCTCCACGAGAACAATTGTAATCTTTGACGAACCTCATCACATGGGAGACCAATTAAGCTGGGGTGATGCAGCTCTGAAAGCTTTTGACGGCGCTGTGTTCAGACTTTTAATCTCTGGCACTCCTTTCAGGTCAGACGACGCGAAGATTCCTTTTGTGAAATACGACGAGACAAATACTTCCGTTGCTGATTACACATATTCTTATGAGAGATCAATTCAGGACAATGTTTGCCGGCCGGTTTATTTCACCATTCATGACGGTAAAATGAAATGGAAAGTTGACGCGCTGGAATTTGAGCACACCTTTAAAGATTCACTCACTCCGGATCAGGTTTCAAAAAGACTCAAAACAGCGCTGGACCCGAAAGGAAATTTTGTGCGAGATATCCTAAGAGCTGCAGATCAAAAGCTCCTCGAGATCCGCGCAGCTGGTCATCCTAGTGCTGGTGGGTTAATCTTTGCTGTTACACAGGCTCATGCCAAACACATTGCAAAAGTTGTTGAAGAAATTACGGGAGAAATACCGCCCGTTGTAATCTCCGAAGACGCAGAAGGATCCACCAAAATTGAAATCTTTAAGCACTCAAACTGGCGCTGGATGGTTTCAGTTAAAATGGTATCAGAGGGAATTGATATTCCTCGTCTCCGGGTTGGTGTGTACTTCACCAATGTAAAAGCTGAATTGTTCTTTAGACAGGCGGTAGGACGATTTGTGCGCGTCCAGAAAGAGCTAAAAGAGCAGGAGGCATATATCTTCATCCCTCAGGATAAAGACCTCGTAAAACTTGCAGAAACGATTCAGGAGGAACGGGATCACGCACTTGATGCTGTTGAGAAGTCTGCTCAAACTGGTGCCGGTTCCGACGTTGATTTGTTTGGAGGAGAATATATACCTGCGCTGAAAGGAAAATTTATTCCTCTGTCATCTGAATCGACGGCATCAAAAACAATTGCTGTAGCTGTTGAACTCACATCCGGTGCAAAGCATACCATTGATCACAGACGAATCGAATCGCAAAACCCGATGTACGTTCAGGTAGAAGAGATAAAAAAACGCCTAAACAAACATGCTGTCAGTTATGCACTCAGGATTAGGAGGAATCAATCAGAACGTCCTGACTTCAAGGCTCTGCATAAGATTTATTTACAGCATGGTGGCAAGAATATGGAAGTTGAAACACTGCAGGAATTAATTGCAAGAGAAACTTTTTACATAAACCAATTGCGTGGAATCCGGAATTAATATGAAAGATAATCTCTCTTTTTACTCCCGACGAACTGATTCTCATCGTCATCCAAAGTTTAAAATGTTACGCCAGCTTTATGGTGGTGGCAGTGAGGGCTGGGCTGCCGAAGGAAGATTCTGGGCACTGAATGACATCATTGCAGAGTCGGAAATGTGCCGTTTAGATGTTACCATCCCGAGGAACAAAGCAAATATTTCTGAAACCTTGGGCCTTGGTTTAAGTGACTTTGATAGATTTGTTGACGTGCTGTTATCCACAGATGTAGAACTTTTATTTGAAATTGAGCCTGGTATTTACTCCACAAAGAAGGTTCAGGAGCGCTTAGATGCTGTATTAGTAGAGCGTGAAAAATCGAGAAAAAGAAAGGGGAACGCCGAAAAGTCCAAAAGTTCGGGCGAACTTAATGAAAGTTCGGGCGAACCAAACAACAAAGTAAAGGAAAGTAAAGTACAAGAAAGTACAGTACAAAAAAGTAAAGTACAGGAAAACCACTTTTTCTGTCAAAGTCTCAAAGACCTTTTCAAAAGCAAAACCAAAATCAAGGAACCAAACTTCCAGACTCACCTCACACCGATACTGGAACTGTTTCAAACTATCCCTGAGCATCTTACTGAAACTGATATTAGAAACAGTATTGAAGAAACCTTTAACAGTCTTAACCCTGATATAAACATCAGGATGGATTTTCTTACAGCTAACATCGCTAGTAAGATTGTCTCGAAGCACGAAGCTATTCTGAATAAAATAAAACAACCTCTCCTTGAAGAAGCACGGGACGCTAGAATCCAATCTGCTAAGGACCAACGTGAACAAGCAGCTCAAATTGCAGAGGAAAAAACGAAGGAACTGACTGAGTTATTTAACAAAAACGTTGAATTTTTCTCCGCAAAAGAGAAGGTGGATATTCGGAAGGCTCTTATGAAAAATGACTGGGTGTATGCATCATCGATAATTAATGCTAAAATCGAAGAAAGCGCACCTTTTGAGATTTGATGTCTTTTTTAGCTTGGCGAAATACGTCGTTCACAGTTATAATTTTTACAAAAAATTGAGTTTGAGGAAAAAAATATGAGTCAGAAAAAATCAAAACAGTTTCGAAGAGAAGCCAACCGGACGAGAAATATTCTCAAACAAAAGGTGAAGGTCGATCTGGAAACCACTGCAAATAAGTTGAGTGAGTTTTCTGGATGGTGGCGTTTTGTTTATGCGCTGAGAGTGCTTTTCAAATTTCACCCGAAAGTAAAACTGGACGTAAAGAAATGAAGAACTATGATTTATTCCAGGAAGGCGAAACCGAGATCGTTGATCAGACAGCAAGCGGAATACACTTGAGCAAGTATCAACGGATTAAGGCGAGCAATCACTACCGGAAATCTACCGGTGTGAATAAATGTGGCAACTGTGCAGAGCACCTAAAGAAAAATATGCACGGTAAAAATTATCATAAATGTAAACTGATCGGGCTGTCGGACAGCGAAGCAACCGACATACAAGTCGGCGCTGTTTGCGATGCTCATCGGTTGGGAGTTGAATAAATGAAAATCATTACACTGTGGCAGCCGTGGGCTTCATTCATTGCACTCGGATGGAAAACAATTGAAACCAGAACACACAACAAATTCAAAGTTCTAGTCGGACATACAATTGGGATTCATGCTTCTAATACTTGGGATAAAGATTGGAATGAACTTGCTGGTCCTTATCTCACACAAATGCAGCGTGAGGAAGTTGGGTATATAAAAAATTTATTTGATGACGGTCATCTTAGAGGAGAAATTCTTTGCACTGCTCATGTAAATATGCATCGAATAGTTAAACAATCAGAATCTAATAAGGCTTTAATTTTTTGTTCTGACAAATTCCTTGATAGCAGATATGGTTTATTTCTAACTGACATTAAACCCATTGTCGCAACGCCAGCAAAAGGAAAACAAGGAATCTGGAATTATCCTTTTATACCGAAGTATTTAAAATAAAAATTAGTGGCTGGTCAAATTAATTGTGAATGATTTATTTCTTCAACTTTCAATTTGGGGTAACCAGCCACAGAATATTTTTTGGAGAAAGTATGGACACACTAAAAGAAATGTATTGGTTTTTATTCAAGATGAAATTTGATCTGTGGCTGCTGCCTCTATGGGTAATTAGCTGGCTTTGCATCCTGACTCTGATAATCATGATCATCTTAGCATTTGCCGGAGTGTTGAAGTGAGCAGAGCCGACAGCAACCAAGAAGCAATCGTCACTGCTCTCCGGAAAGTAGGAGTCACAGTTCATATCACAAGCCAGGTAGGAAATGGATTTCCAGATTTAGTCTGCGGACTGTTTGGTAAAAACTATCTGATTGAAGTGAAGAACCCAGAAGCTAGAGGGAAACTCCGCGCGTCTCAGGAAATCTTCCTCGACAAATGGAAAGGGAAAGTATATGTCGTTGAAACAGTTGAGGAGGCACTGAGGGTCGTCGGCGTTGAAATTTAATTACGTGTCAAAAATTCTGTAAACAATTGCTTCATATAAAAATATAATTGCATTGGAGTTTATATGGTTGATCGTGCAGAACATAATGAAGTGACTCAAGAAGAGATTATTGAAGCTGTTACGAAGATAGTGACTAGGTCAGTAATTATCTCTCTTAACGATAAGGGATATTTAAATCCTACGAAGATGAGAGATACAAAAATCAGAGACGAGTTTAATCGGATGGTTAGGGATGATAAAATAACGAAGACTAGAGCAATCGAAATACTAAGTCAAAAAGTTTACTGTTCAAAAAATGGTAACAAACAAATACTGACGGAAGAGAGCATTCAAAAAATTGTGTGGCCAAGTGGAAACAAAAAATAAAGGAGTTGTAATATGGAATCTTTATCTTACATCATAATGGGAGTTTGGAAATTAATTAAAACACTTGTTAAAATAATTTTCTTCCCAATTACTATAATTATTTGGCTGTTCAATAAGAACAAAGTTGTGTAAGGAAGGTGAATCATGAAAAAGATATTTGTTTTACTTCTCGTTTTTTCAATAACAGTTTTTGCACAGCAGAAAAATTATATACTGATGGATTATCATCATGGGGACTTCTATTCCGGCAAAGGTAACTTTACTCGGAATATTAACAAAGCAATGAAACTAAGCTACAAAGTAGCAGCTGATACTTTAATAAAAATTTCCAAAACACTTCTTGGAGATCCAAACGACGAGTATAATGGTTCAGCTCCTATTCAAATCGAGTTTATTAAATCATCTGAAAATATCCTTGATGATCAGGGTTCAATCGACATGGGCTTCGTCCAAGAGCTTATAAATGAAATGTTAAGCGAAGCCGAATCTTCGAAACATAACGACAATCGACGCATAAAAGATTTTTGGAAAGGATATGAAAAAGCGTTGGATGATATTCATTTTAGAATAGGGCTTGGTGAAATAAATTGGGATGAATTGAAAAAAGTTGCAAAGAGAGCTATCGATGACGCATATAAACAAATACGCTAAACTTTAATTTTTTTTAACGAAATATACTTAAACAATGAAATGACAGTCATTAAAAATTCATTCGACGAGAAACCTTATCCTGATAAAGAGGAAAACCATCACGACATAGTGTGGGCCCGGGTTGATTCAGTTGTAAATCTTATTCTCGAAAACGATCGCTGGATGCAATCCAAAAGAGGTGCCGAACTTACAAAAGCAGTGATGGAAAAATTTAGTCTCAGCGAGAGACAATCACAGAGATACATTCAGGCTGCTAAAAAAGAAATTCGAAAACTTGCAGCTAAAAATAAAGATGCTGCGTTCATTCAGGAAATAAGAGATCGTGAATATTTGATAATGAAATGTCGTGGCAGTAAAAATCAAAATGGTAAGTACACAGAGAAGCCCGACTATAAACTAATGTTTCAGATCATGCAGGACCGTGCAGACTTGCATGGATTGTATGAACAAAAAGTAACGCACTCCGGTAAAATTGATTTGCGTGGTGATGACCTTAAACGATTGTCAGATGAACAGCTAGAACTTTTGAAAGGCAAAATTATCAAGGGTGAAGATCCTATTCCATTTTTACTAAGCTTGGGTATCGATGTTAAATATACTAGTTGACATAGAAAGCATCCAGAGAGATCGGCACAAAGAGAGAATCAGTGCTAATCAACAAGTCCTTAATTCTGATAAAGAACGATTTCATTATTACGCCAAGAATCCATTTGACTACATCGTCCACAGGCTGGGGATAAAACCAGAAGCATTTAACTGGGTGCTGAATCCGGAGTATGAGAATCACCAATGGGACGGGACAAAAAATCCTTTCATGGAAATAATGAATTCCCTTGTTGAATGGAATTGGTGCGGTGTTGAAAGTGCGAAGGGAGTCGGCAAAACATTTTTTGCTGCATGCACAATATTCTGGTTTCTGGAATGTTTTGAAAATAGTCTTGTTGTTACAGTTGCACCGAAGAAAGAACAGCTCACTCTTCACGTTTGGAAGGAGCTTGGAAAACTTCATTCCAAATTCGGACGAGGAGAACTAACAACTCTTAAGCTGAGAATGAAGCCTGGGTTTGATGACTGGATCGCAGTCGGTTTCACTGCTGGTGTTGAAGCAGGAGAAGTTGAAACCTCCGCGAAGAAAGCACAAGGATTCCACGCTGAACACATGCTTATTTTACTCGAAGAAACACCCGGAATAAAACAGTCAATCATCACTGCGTTTCAGGATACTTGCACAGCACCTCATAATTTAATCTTAGCACTTGGCAATCCTGATCATCAATTCGATACGCTGCATAAATTTTGTGGTCTTGCAAATGTTAAGCATATCAGAATAAGTGCAAAGGATCATCCGAACGTTGTTTTAAATAATCCTGATTTCATCCCGGGTGCAACAAGCAGAGCAGACCTTGAAAGAAAATTGAATCGTTATGGCAGTGAAGACAATCCTCTTTATCTCTCAAGCGTACGTGGCCTTTCACCTGGACAATCCAGCGATGCACTAATTTCAATGCAGTGGTGCGTTGACAGCAGAGACGGTTTGATTCGAGATACAGAGGGAACAAAACCTATGGATGTTGAAGCAATGAAAAAAGGAGAACCGGCTTTAGGTGTGGATGTTGCAAATAGTGAGACTGGTGACAAAGCAGCTATAGCAGAAGGACTCGGCGGAGTTTTACTTTTCCTAGAAGATTTCCAGTGTCCGGATTCAAACCAGCTTGGGAAAAGAGATGTCGCATTCAGGATGAAACTGAAAAACATTAAACCACAATACTGCGGGGTTGATGGCGTAGGCGTTGGGGCCGGAACTGTGAACGCACTGAAAGAAATGAACATCCAAGTTTATAACATTATCTCGAGCGAGAGTCAGGTTCAAATGAGAGATCAGACAGAGTTGTTTGATAATCTTCGTTCTCAAATGTGGTGGCAGCTTCGTGAGGATCTGCGGAAGGGAAGAGTAAAACTTTTAAACGACGAAGATTTATTTGCTGATCTTGTTACACCTAAGTGGGAATTGAAGAACGGTAAAATTTGTGTTGAGAGTAAGAAGGATATTAAAAAACGTTTAGGAAGATCGCCGAATAAAGGTGATGCAGTTGTCTACTGGAATTGGGCGAGACTTCCAAGAGCAAACAGTTTTGAATTTTTATAGAGAGGTTAAAATGGCTTACATATCAGAAGCGGAAAAAATAACATTAAAAATTGCAGTCGATAAATTGATTGCTGATTCATCCCTGATTAAAGGAATTATTGCACGTGATAAATCCTCAACAGAAAAAGCGCAGATGTATATCGGTCGCCGTTATTATGATGGTGACCATGACATCCTGCAGAAAAACTTTCAAAGGTATTTCGTCAGAGGTA